>NZ_JAYSCO010000003.1:0-131683 GCF_041914865.1 Pseudoduganella sp.
GCTGACCTCTTGCATGCCATGCAAGCGCTCTCCCAGCTGAGCTATACCCCCGTTTTCGAAGGAGACAGGAGTATAGCAGCCCGTCCGTAATTTGCAAATGCTAATTTGCAAGATTGTCGAAAATATTTGCCTCAGGAGCGGAACTGCGCCAGGCGGGCTGCCACGGTCTCGCGGCCGAACAGTTGCAGCACGGCGTCGATCGCCGGGGTCTGCAGCTGGCCCGCCACCATCAGGCGCAACGGCATGGCCAGTTGCGGCATCTTCAGGCCGTGCGCCGCCAGCACTTCCTTGATCATGGCAGCGATGGCTTCCTTGGTCCATTCAACGGTCGCGATGCGGGCGGCAAAATCGGCCACGGCCGGCTTGACGGCGTCGGTGTAGTGCTGGGCCATCAGGGCGGCATCCGGGTTGGGGGCGCGGTAGAACAGCATCGCCGCGTCGGCCAGCTCATTGATGGTATTGGTGCGGTCTTTCAGCAGCGCCAGCACCAGCGGCAGCTCAGGCGCGCCCTCCAGCTTGCCGCCTTCGGCCAGCAGCTTCGGCGTGACCAGCTCGGCCAGGCGCGCGTTGTCGGACTGCTTGATCCAGTGGTTGTTGACCCAGGCCAGCTTGTCGTAGTTGAACTGGGCCGGCGATGCGGTCAGGCTCTCCAGGTTGAACCATTCGCAGAACTGCTCCATCGAGAACAGCTCATCGTCGCCGTGCGACCAGCCCAGGCGCGCCAGGTAGTTCAGCATGGCTTCCGGCAGGTAGCCTTGCGCCGGGTATTCCATGACGCTCACCGCGCCGTGGCGCTTGGACAGCTTGGCGCCGTCCGAGCCGAGGATCATCGGCAGGTGGCCGTACTGCGGCAGCTCGGCGCCGATGGCGCGCAGGATGTTGATCTGGCGCGGGGTGTTGTTGACGTGGTCGTCGCCGCGCAGCACGTGGGTGATCTTCATGTCCCAGTCATCGACTGCCACGCAGAAGTTATAGGTCGGGGTGCCGTCCGGGCGGGCGATCACCAGGTCGTCCAGCTCCTTGTTGGCAATGGTGATCGGGCCCTTGACCACGTCGACCCAGGTCACGTCGCCATCCAGCGGGTTCTTGAAGCGCACCACAGGCTTGCGGTCGACCGGCACCGGCGGCAGGGTCTTGCCCTCTTCCGGACGCCAGGTGCCGTCGTAGCGCGGCTTTTCGCCGGCGGCGGTAGCCTTGTCGCGCATGGCCTGCACTTCCTCCGGCGAGGAGTAGCAGTAATAGGCGGTGCCGGCAGCCAGCATTTGCGCCACAACTTCGCGGTAGCGGTCCATGCGCTGCATCTGGTAGAACGGGCCCTCATCGTGGTCCAGGCCGAGCCACTTCATGCCGTCCAGGATGGCCTGCACCGCTTCCGGGGTCGAACGTTCCAGGTCGGTATCCTCGATGCGCAGCACAAAGGTGCCGCCGAAGTGGCGGGCGAAGGCCCAGGAATACAGCGCAGTACGGGCGCCGCCGACGTGCAGGAAACCAGTCGGGCTAGGTGCGAAACGGGTACGGACTTGAGTCATTTCGAATGGAAAGCGAAAAAGTATAAAGGCGTTATTTTACCTGCAAAGGGCGGCAAGACCACTTCCCTGCTGGTATGCGCCGTGGCGCGCGCCGGCGCTGGCGCGCCAGGCAAGTGGACTGGCCGCTGAGCGAAACCAGTTGACCACCCTGCCCCGCCGCCAGATGCTGGGCGCCATGGACACCGCAAAAAAGCTGACACGCACCACGATCATCCTGCACTGGCTTGTCGCACTCACCATCCTCGGCCTGTGCGCGCTGGGCATCTATATGGTGCGCGCCGAGGCCTGGGGCCTGTTCCACTGGCATAAATCGATTGGGCTGATCCTGTTCGCCTTCATCCTCGCGCGCCTGGCATGGCGCCTGAAGCAAGGCTTGCCGCCGCCGGTGCGCGACGCGGCCCGCTGGGAACGCCTGGCCAGCCATGGCGCGCACTGGCTGCTGCTGGCGGCGACGGTGGCGCTGCCGATCACCGGCATGATGTATTCGGGGCTGGGCGGCCACGGCTTCGGGATCTTCGCGCTGGAATTCATGGAAAGCCACTATGTGGCCGGCAAAGCAGTGCCGGTCAATGCCGGCCTTGCCGAGCTGGGGCAAGCCCTGCACAGCTGGATCGGCTATGCCCTGCTCGCCCTGGTAGCGCTGCACGTCGCCGCCGCCCTCAAGCACCACTACATCGACCGCGACGGCACCCTGCGCCGCATGCTCGGCAATCGCCTGTGACGCCTCGCTGCCGCTGCGGGATTACTTGACGGTGACGGTGATGCTCTTGGACAGGCCGGGGCCGTAGCTCTGGTGGGCGCCGTTGGCGAATTGCATGGTCAGCTTGTAGGTGCCGGGCGGCAGGGTGACGTCGGTTTCGGTCTGGCCTTTGCCGAAATGCAGGTGCTTTTCGTCGAAGGGGATCGATTCGCCGACCTTCAGGCTGTCGCCGTTGATGATCAGGTGATGGTGGCCGGTGTTGCTGCTCATGTCGCCGGCAGGCTTGACTTCCATGCCGGTCACGGCGAATTTGACCTTGAAGGGGCTGCTGACCACAGCGCCGTTCTTCGGCTCGGTGAAATCAACCGACTGCGCTGCCGCACCACCTGCTACCAGGGCCATGGCGATGGCCGCTACCAGTTTCTGCATGCTTACCTCCCTTATTTGAGTGGAATACCTGCGTATTTGACGATCAGGCCTTTCGGTCCAACTGCCCAGCCGGCGCCGGAGGCGGCAAAGCCCACGGCGTTCAGCCTGGTTTCCTTGTCGAGCGTGGTCCAGCTCTTGCCGCCATCGCGCGTCACGCCGGAACCCGCCAGGCCGACCGCGACGAAGGTGTCGCCTGCGCCCGGCACCGGGACAACGGCGGACATGAAGCCGGCCGGCAGGATCGGGGCTGGCGCCCAGGCCCCGCCGCCGTCGGTGCTGGCGGCACCGTTCATGGTATCCAGCGCGGTTTCTTTATAGTCCCCGCCGGCGACCAGGCCACGGCCGGCGCCATTGAAGCCGACCGAGAAGGCGCCTTTGGTCGCGGCGGCGGCAGGAATCGGCAGCGCGCTGGCTTGCCAGCTGCGGCCACGGTCCTTGGAACGGAAGGCGCGTGCCTGCGCGGCGCCGCCGGTGACGAACCAGGCGTCGCTGCTGCCGGCCACGCTCAGGCAGGTTCCGCTGGCGGCAAATGCGCCTTCCTGCGGCAGCGCGGCCAGGCCTTTCGGGTCCTCGACCAACTGCCAGCTGTCGCCGCCGTCCCTGGTGAGCAGCACCTGGAAGGCGCCGCGTACCGGGTCGCCAAACACGATGCCGTTCTTCGCGTCCCAGAACGCTATGGCATCCCAGAAGCCTTCAGGCTCCTTGTTCACGACCAGCAGCTGCCAGCTGGCGCCGCCGTCGCGGGTGCGGTACATGCGCGATGCAGCGCCTGGGCCGGCGCCCATGATAATGGCGGTGTTGGCGTCGAAAGCTTCGATATCGCGGAAGTCGTAAGCCTCCGCATCCGGCACGGACAGGCGGGTCCAGCGCTCGCCGTCGACCGTGCGCAGCACGGTGCCTTTGGCGCCGCTGGCCCACGCAACCTTGTCGCTGACCACGGACAGGCCGCGCAATTCAGCGTCGGCGCCGCTTGCCTGGCGCTGCCAGGCGGCGTCGGCGGCAAGCACCAGGGATGGCGATGCCGCTACCACGGCGGCAAGTACTGCGCGGGTCAGGGTTCGCTTCATTAGTCGTGCTTGATGACGATGCTAGGGAATTTGCTGCTCATGTCCTTGGCCTTTTCCGCCACCTTGACGGCCACCTTGCGCGCGATGGCCTTGTAGATCGCGGCTTCCGGGCCATCCGGAGCGGCCACCACGGTCGGCTTGCCGGCGTCGGTCTGTTCGCGGATCGCCAGCTTCAACGGCAGCGCGCCGAGGAAGTCCACGCCAAAGTCGGCGCACATCTTCTCGCCGCCGCCGTGGCCGAAGATTTCTTCGGTGTGGCCGCAGTTGGAGCAGATATGGGTGCTCATGTTTTCCACCACGCCCAGGATCGGGATGCCGACTTTCTCGAACATCTTCAGGCCCTTGCGCGCGTCCAGCAGGGCGATGTCCTGCGGCGTGGTCACGATCACGGCGCCGGTTACGGGCACTTTCTGCGACAGGGTCAGCTGGATGTCGCCGGTGCCGGGCGGCATATCGACGATCAGGTAATCCAGGTCGCGCCAGTTGGTCTGCTCCAGCAGCTGCTGCAAGGCCTGGGTGACCATCGGGCCGCGCCATACCATCGGCTCGTCCGGGTCGATCAGGAAGCCGATCGACGATACCTGCACGCCATGCCCTTCCATCGGGTCCATGGTCTTGCCATCGGAAGTGGTCGGGCGGCCGGAAACGCCCAGCATCATCGGCTGCGATGGGCCGTAGATGTCGGCGTCCAGCACGCCGACGGAGGCGCCTTCGGCCGCCAGCGCCAGCGCCAGGTTGACGGCGGTGGTGGACTTGCCGACGCCGCCCTTGCCCGAGGCCACGGCAATGATATTCTTCACGTTCGGCATCAGCTTCAGGCCGCGCTGCACGGTGTGGGAAATGATCTTGCTGTAGACGTTCAGGTTGACTTTTGCGCCCAGCGGCTGCAGGGCAGCCAGCACATTGGCGCGGATCGCGTCGATCTGCGATTTGGCCGGGTAGCCCAGCTCGATATCCAGGCTGATTTCGCCGCCCTCGGCCTTCAGGTTGCGGACGGATTTGGAGGAGACGAAATCTTTTGTTGTATTCGGGTCAATTACGTTAGACAGGGCAGATTTGACGTCTTCTACGGTGATACTCATGCAATTCTCCATTGGTGATGGCGCAGTCTAGCGCATCCGCTGGTAAAATGCTCTTTTTATCCACCTTAATAGCGCATCAATTATGACTCGCAAGCTGTTCGTCACCACTGCCCTGCCATACGCAAACGCTGCCTTCCACATCGGCCATATGATGGAGTACATCCAGGCCGACATCTGGGTCCGTTTCCAGCGAATGCAGGCCGAGGGCGACGGTTTGCGCGAGGTCCACTTCGTGGGCGCCGATGACACCCACGGCACCCCGATCATGATCGCTGCTGAAAAAGAAGGCATCACCCCGCAGGAGTTCGTGGCCAAGATTGCCGCCGGCCGCGCCCAGTACCTGGACGGTTTCCATATCGCTTTTGACAACTGGTACTCGACCGATTCGCCGGAAAACGTCGAACTGTCGCAGGGCATCTACGTCAAGCTGCGCGAAGCGGGCCTGATCCAGACCAAGACCGTCGACCGCTTCTTCGACCCGGTCAAGGGCATGTTCCTGGCCGACCGCAACATCAAGGGCGAGTGCCCGAAGTGCCACGCCAAGGACCAATACGGCGACAACTGCGAAGTGTGCGGCGCGGCTTACCAGCCGACCGAACTGATTAACCCGTTCTCGGTCTTCACCAACGCGACCCCGATCCTCAAGCCTTCGGAGCAGTACTTCTTCAAGCTGTCCGATCCGCGCTGCTTCGAGTTCCTGCGCGACTGGCTGAACACCCCGGGCCGTTTGCAGCCGGAGATGGTGAACAAGGTTTCCGAGTGGCTGGGCGAAGCCGGCGAAAAGCTGGCCGACTGGGATATCTCGCGTGACGCGCCCTACTTCGGCATCCCGATCCCGGATGCGCCGGGCAAATACTTCTACGTCTGGCTGGACGCGCCAGTCGGCTACCTGGCCTCGCTGAAGAACTACTGCGGCAAGAAGGGCATCGATTACGACGCGCTGCTGGCCGATCCGGGCACCGAGCAGATCCACTTCATCGGCAAGGACATCGTCTCCTTCCACCTGCTGTTCTGGCCAGCGATGCTGCAATTCGCCAAGCACCCGACCATCGACCGCATGAAAGTGGCGGTGCACGGCCACCTGACCGTGAACAACGAGAAGATGTCCAAGTCGCGCGGCACCGGCATTTCGCCGCTGCGCTACCTGAACCTGGGCATGAACCCTGAGTGGCTGCGCTACTACCTGGCCTACAAGCTGAACTCGCGCGTCGAAGACCTGGACTTCACCGGCGACGACTTCGTGGCGCGCGTGAACTCCGACCTGATCGGCAAGTACGTCAACATCGCGTCCCGCTGCGCCGGCTTCATCGCCAAGAAATTCGACGGCAAGCTGGCTGCCGAGCTGTCCGCCTCCTCGCAGGAATGGATCAAGAAAGCCCTGGTGGCGGAAGACGGCACCGAGCGCCAGGCAACCATCGCGGCCAATTTCGACTCGCGCGAGTTCGGCAAGGCGCTGCGCGAGATCATGGAGATCGCCGACGTGGCCAACCGCTTCGTGGACGAGAACAAGCCATGGGTGCTGGCCAAGGATGAAACCAAGGTCGCCGAGCTGCATGACGTCTGCACCACCGCCCTGATCCTGTTCCGCCAGCTGTCGATCCTGCTGTCGCCGGTTCTGCCAGGCGTGGCCGCCAATGTGCGCGGCTTCCTGAACGACGCAGCCTACACCTGGGCCGACACCGCCGTGGCGTCCGGCGCCGCATGGCAGCCAATGCTGGGCCGCACCATCGGCGCGTACAGCCACCTGATGACCCGCGTCGATGCCAAGATGATCGAAGACCTGTTCGATGCGCCGGCGCAGCAAGCCGCTGCCGCCCCTGCTGCTGCCGCCGCCGCTGCTGCCGATGCGCCGGCAGCACTGGACGCGCCGGCCGCTGGCGATATCGAGGAACTGGCGCCGGAAATCTCGATCGACGACTTCGCCAAGATCGACCTGCGCATCGCCAAGATCGTCAACTGCGAACACGTGGAAGGCGCCGGCAAGCTGCTGCGCCTGACCCTGGACGTGGGCGAAGGCCGCTACCGCAACGTCTTCTCCGGCATCAAGTCGATGTACAAGCCGGAAGACCTGGTCGGCAAGCTGACCGTGATGGTGGCCAACCTGGCGCCGCGCAAGATGAAGTTCGGCGTTTCCGAAGGCATGGTGCTGGCTGCCTCCGCCAAGGATGAAAAAGCCAACCCGGGCATCTACGTCCTGAACCCATGGCCGGGCGCCGAGCCTGGCATGCGCGTGCGCTAAGCAATGGACATAATAGTTCGCGAAGCGACCGCCGAAGATGCGTCACTGATCGCCGAGCTCACGCGCAAAGCGTGGGCCGGCAAGGTGCACGTCACCTCCAGCGGACACCGTGAAACCGCCGTCTACGTCGCCGACCACCTGCGCGACGGCGGCGGTTTTATTTTGCTCGACGGCGAAAAGGCGATCGGCTCGGTGCGCTGGCTGCCGCTCGACGGCTATCCCGATGTGTGGGAAATCCTGCGCATGGGCGTGGTAGCGGAATACCGCGGCACCAACATCTCGCAGCACCTGCTGGAAGCAGTGATCCACCACGCGCTCGCGTCCGGCGTGGAAGAACTGCGCCTGGCTGTGCGCAGCGACCAGCCCAAGCTGATCGACTTCTACACCGCCTACGAATTCACGCTCGCCGAAGAGCTCGAATACTCGCACGCCAACCCGCTGGAGCCGGCGCCGCTGGTCATGCGGCGCCTGCTGAAGTACTGATCCGCCTCAAAGCCGCGCGCGCCGCCGTGTCTAAGATGGGAGGACTGCACCTCCCACGCCACGGCCATGAGATTCCCTAAGAGCAAATGGTTCGCCTACACACTGCTGATAGGCATCATCCCGATGCTGGCCAGGCTGCTCGTGTGGGCGACAACAACGAGTGGCCACATTGAGCCTATCGCTTCAGCCGACCTGATTGCATTGGGGCTCGTCTTGCATACATCGACAATAAACGAAATAGCGCGGCTGCCGGAGCGGAGACGCAACTGGAAAACCTTGCACATCGGTATGGCGATCCTATTGATCGCAATGTATGGCGCACTCTATACACTTGCCCTGATTGGCGATAATCTGGAGGGTATCGTTAGCAGATCCGCCCTCCTGACAAGCAGCCTCATCGTCGCGGGGTGCTCGGCCTATGTCTCGACCCTGGCCTTAAGTCAGCTGACAAAGTGAGGTTCGGCATGGTAATTCCTGATTTTGTCGTCTACCTGATTCCCGCAATCGCTGTGGTGGCGACGCTTGCGGTATCAATCTGGTCCATCATCGACACGAACAAGAAATATCCTTCAACACGGCGAAAAGCGCGCATGGCTGCGCGCGCCACCTATGCGCCCAAGCGCGGGCGCGAGTAAGGATCAGAACTTGGCGTTCACGGTCAGCTTATAACTGCGTGGGGCGCCCGGCATGATGTTGTTGTCGCCGTGCGCCGACGCGTAGTAGCTCTTGTCGAGCATGTTCTCCACATTCAGCTGTACGCGGTACTCTTTGCCGATGTTGTAGTACAGCGCACCATCGACACGGGTATAGGACGGCAGCTGCACCGTGTTGCTGGCGGAGGTGAAGATGCTGTCGCGGTACACCAGCCCCAGCGCAGCACCCAGCCGCGCATTCACGTCGAGGCGATTCCACAGCGAGAATGTATGGCGCGGCACCTGCGCCACGCGGGCGCCGGCTTTCACCGTGGCCGACTGGTCGGCGGTCAGCTCGGCATCCTGGTAGGCATAGCCGCCCGCAACGCTCCAGGCGCGCATCACCTGCCCGTTTAACCCAAGCTCGAGACCCTTGCTGGTCTGGCCATCGACCAGGATGCTGGTGCCTGCGACCGGGCCGGGCACGATCACATTGCTGCGATCGAGCTTGTAGATGGCCGCTGTCGCCGCCAGCGCCGGCGTTACGTCCCACTTGAAGCCTGCTTCATAGTTGCTGAACTGCTCGGGGTCGAAGGTTTTGTTGGTGACGCTCAGGGATGTCAGCTGGTCGCCGCTGCGTGGGGCATAGGCGCGGCTGTAGCTGGTGTAAATCGACATGGCCGGTACCGGCTTGTAGATCAGTCCCGCGCGTGGCGACACAGGCGTATCGGTAATATCGATTTCGCTGCCGGCCAGCCGGTTGGTGTGGTCGACGCTGAAGCGGTCGTAGCGCACACCCAGCACAGCCTGCCATTGCGGCGACAGTTCGAGCTGGTCCTGCAGGTAGCCGGAAGCGACGTTCGCGACACTGGAACTGTGGCTGCTGATCGCCGCGAAACTGACGCCGCCGGTGTACACAGGATTGGCGGCGGGGATCGTCGGCGCTGCGCCAGGGAAGACGCCGTTGCGGCGCACGCCTTCCGTCTCCTGGCGGCCGAACTCCAGGCCAAATGCCAGCTTGTGGCGCACCGCGCCGGTCGCTAGCGTGTATTGCAGGTCGGTCTGGTTGAAGCGGTTCTCGCGCTGCGTCTCGTCGCGGTAAGCACCGACCGCCAGGCGCCCTGTGCTGGCGGAGACGGCGCCGCCGGCGAACACGTTCTGGTAATACTTGTCGTAATCGGCAAAGCGCGTGCGGTTGCGCAGTTGCAGTCCGTTGCCGAAATCATGCTCCAGCAGCGCGGTGAAGGCATTGAGGCGCACGGCGTTCGGGCTCAGGTTGGCGTTGCCGAAAAAGGTCGCCGCATCCGTTTGGTAGGGGCGGCCATTGAACGATGGCACGCCGCGATCGCCCACGCGCTCATCTTGGAAATGCTCGTAAGCAACACTGACCACGGTGTTGCGGCCGGCGCGGAGCGTGGCAGTGGGGTTGATACCTTTGCGCTCCAGGTGCATATCGTTGCGGAAGCTGTCGGACTTCTCCAGCATCGCATTCACACGCAGCGCCAACTCCGGGCTCACGGCATCGCCAATGTCGATGGCGGCGCGCTTCTGGCTATGCGAACCGTAGCTCAGCACTGCCTCGCGCACCGGCTGGTAGCGCGCTTGTTTCGTTGCACGATTAATAACACCGCCCGCACCGCCACGGCCGAAAATCATGGCATTTGCACCTTTCAGCGCTTCCACCCGTTCAATGTTGTAGAAGTCGCGGTAGTACATGACGTCGTCGCGGATACCGTCCACGTAGAAGTCGCCGGTTGAGCTGTTGCCACGGAAAATGGCGGCGTCGCGGTTCCCCTCCCCTTGCGAGGTGACAATGCCGGGGACGTAACGGATGGCGTCTGCCATGCTGGTCATGGCCTGGTCGTTCATCAGTTCGCGGGTAATCACGGTGATCGACTGCGGCGTGTCGCGCAGCAGGGTGTCGGTCTTGGTGGCGGTGGACGACGAAGCCTGGGCATAGCCCTGCTCCGCCACGCCAAGCACGTTCACCTGCGGCAGGGTTTGTGGTTCGTTGGCGCATGCGGCGCCAGCGGAAAGGGTGGCGGCAACTGCGAGGGCGATCTGGGTTGGGGTAAGGCGGGTCATGGAAAATCACGTAAATGAGAATGAATCTCATTCTAGATTCACCTGGCCCACGCGCGGATTAAGACAGATCAAGAAAAATCAAGCGTACCGCAAACTTGGCAGATGTCCATCGCCACGGCAGCGGCGCATCCCGTCGGCATTTAATAATGCATGCGTTATGGTTTGGCCGGCGGCGGGGCAATCATCCAGCTGGCGCCGATTATCCCGATATAAGAGACCAGGGTCCAGGCAAGGATGGTTAATATGCTGAGCGGACGTTCCGTGGCAGCCCGGTTTTTCTCTGGAGCGTCATCCATATAATCCACCGGGATAGGCCACCTACTGGAATATGCAGGCAATGCCCACCAGCCACACGACCTTCATAAGCTTTTCGGTTAACAACAAAGAGATATTTAATTGTGCCGCCCCGGGAACGCCCGGTTTCCTGGCATTCCCTGAAAAACACCTTCGCGTCAATACTCGACGTATACCGCGTCTTATCGATTGTCGAGATGTAGCAGGCCATGCCACCAATAACGATCAGCAGTGGAATGAGATAACGAGCGGACAAAAGCCCTCCAGGCAGTGCAGAGAGGCGCTATTGTATCCCTCTCGTGCCAAGTATTGGCGCGTTCAGGCTACTAATTGGCTCACAGCGATGGGCTGCGGCGGCTTGGGCGGCGGCTTTTCGCAGGCGGTCAGCAGGACGGCCGCGGCCAACGCGGCAAAGGCGAGGAAACGCATGGCAACCTCCGGGGAAACTGTGGATTGAATTTGAAACTATCAGATTCAGCGACGAGCTGTCGCACGGCCGGAGGAAATAATAATTCCCCCGACAATCAGCATAAATGCGAGGGCGTGATAAACATGTGGCGCTTCGCCCAGAATCAGCGAGGAAAACAGCGCGGTAAATAAAGGCGTGAGATTCACAAAAAACGCCGCCACCGCCGGGCCGGCTTGCTGCACTCCGGCGCCCCAGCAGCGAAATGCGATAATCGCCGGTCCAATTGCGACATAAGCCAACGCCGCCACCAGCGGCCAGCTCCAGTTAATCGAGGCCGGTGATATTGCCGCCTCCCCCGCAGCAAATACGCCGGACCAGACGACGCCAAATGCCACTTGCGCCGCCAGGAAACTGGCCCAATTGGCGCGAATATCGGCCGGGCCGGTGGTACGGGTTAATAACCAGCTATATAAAGACCACGCAATCGTGGCCAGGATCATAAACAGGTCACCAGCCACCAGGCGCATTTCCAATAAATGCGCCCATTCACCGCGCGCCAATACCAGCAATACCCCGGCAATCGACAGCACGGCCCCGGCAACCTGGCGGCGCGACACGCCGACGCCAAAAAACAGCCAGCCCGTCAGCATCATCCAGACCGGCATGCCCGATGCAACCAGGGTCACATTGATCGGGGTCGAGCTCTGCAGTGCAAGGTATTGCAGGGCGTTATACAGCCCAATGCCGAGCAAGCCCAGCACGGCGAAACGTTGCCAGTCAGGCCACAATCCGCTGCCGCGCCGGAACACCGGTCCCGCCAGCGGCAGCAGCAGGACCAGCGCAATTGCCCAGCGCAGAAAGTTCAGCAGGACGGGCGGCACGTCGTGCGCCACCATCCGCCCAACGATAGCGTTGCCCGCCCACAGCATGGGTGGGATCGTCAGCAGGATGGCAGTGCGGGTCTTCATGTTGCCCGATAGCATACGCTAAGCGGGCAATCCCTGCCGGCGCGGGCTGTCGGCTAGCCGCGCTTGGCCTTCTGCTTCGCCCCGCCGCCGGCGCCCTCGTCTTTGCCGGCCTTGGTGCGCGACTGTTCATTCTTGGTATTGCCCTTGCGCTTGTCCTCGGTCTGGTCCGACTCGACGGTTTGCACGGACTGGCGGTTTTGGTTGCCTTGCTGTTTGCTCTGGGCCATGGCTGCCTCCTTTGCTGGTTGGAGACGCCACTTTGCGGCGCACGATTGCCTTGGTCTGTGCGCTGGCAAACCAGCGTGGCGGCCTGTCCACGACCCGGGAAGTTTTGCTTGTCGGCAGGGCGGGCAACAGGGACAATGGGCCGCAGCACGAGGCCGAAACAACAATATTAAGAAGGTACTTATGAAACGACTGCTCCCTGCACTCGCCCTCACCCTCCCCTTTGCCGCATCGGCGCAAACCCAGGTTTCAATTTACGGCGTGCTGGACGCCTTCGCTGGGCGCACCGCGACAGCCAGCGCGCCTGTGGCTATCAGTGCCGTCAACAGCGGTGGCATGATCACCTCCTACTACGGCTTCTCCGGCAGTGAAGCCCTGGGCGGCGGCCTGAAAGCGCAATTCCAGCTGGAAGGCTTCTTCCGCGGCGACACCGGCGAATCGGGCCGCTTCAACGGCGAGCCGATGTTTGCACGCAATGCCAATGTCGGCCTGGCCGGTGACTTCGGCACGGTGCGCCTGGGCCGCATCGGCAACCCGCTGTTCATTGCCGCCGGCCAGATCAACCCGTTTGGCCCATCGACCCGCTTTTCGCCCCTGATCAACCAGGTCTTCACGGCGGCGGGTGGCAACGGCACCCTGGGCGATACCGGCTGGAGCAACTCGATCCAGTACGCCTCCCATCCGGTCCACGACACCACCTTCATCGCCCAGTGCTCGCTGGGCGAGCAGCCGGGCGCACATAACAACAACTGGGCCGGCGTCGCGAAGTACGCCGGCAAGGAACTGGCGGTCACGCTCGGCGCACAAAATGTGCGCTTCGGCCCCGGCATCGGCACGGCCAACCCGGCCCAGCGCACGTATATGGCGGCCGCTTCCTATGACCTGAAAGCGGTCAAGCTGTTCGCCTCCTACACCGACCATGAAACCAAGGTCAGCGAACGCGATGGCCACTCGGTGCAGGCCGGCTTCACCGTGCCCACGCATGGCGGCTTGGGGCGCTGGATGGTGGCCTGGTCGCGCATGACCGAGGACGCCAAGAACGTGGCGGAGTTCCACCGCGATACCGGCGCCCTTGGCTACGACTACAACCTGTCGCCGCGCACCGACGTGTATGCCGTGGTGATGTACGACAAGATTAGCAACGCAGGCAAGGGAAATACCTATATTGCTGGCATTCGCCATCGTTTCTGACGAGAAAAGGCGTTAAAATGTCCGTTGCTGAACCCTGTTATTTTCACGATATGAAATTCCTCAAGCAGAATCACAAATACGAGTCCGACCACACCTTGTTCATCAAGGAACTGAAGGCAAAGAACCCGCAAATCGAAGCAGGCCAGCAAGCCGGCCGCTCCATCCTGTGGGACAAGCCAGTGACTTCGCTGGACGACCAGGCCCGTAACAAGGCTTCGACCGTCAAGCAACAGGCTTACGTGTACCAGAACAAGGTATAAACGCCGGGACGGCACACAGCATGTCGCCAAAAGACGCGGTGGACGAACAAGCCGAACAGGCTGATCTGTCGGTCGCCGCGGATTTGCCGCCTGATGCAGGCGGAACAAACAGCGGCGCGGACAGCGCGCCACCCGACGCGAGCGCCCCGGCGGAAGACGATGGCGCCGCTTTCGCACGCCTGTACGGCGAGCCGGTGCTGAAGCTGCCGAACGACCTTTATATCCCGCCGGACGCGCTGGAAGTTTTCCTCGAAGCCTTCGAAGGTCCGCTCGACCTGCTGCTGTACCTGATCCGCAAGCAGAACTTCAATATCCTCGACATCCCGATGGCCGAGGTCACGCTGCAATACCTCAAGTACGTCGACGAAATCCGCAAGTCCAACCTGGAACTGGCGGCCGAGTACCTGCTGATGGCCGCCATGCTGATCGAGATCAAATCGCGCATGCTGCTGCCGCAGCGCCAGCACGACCTGGAAGTGGAAGCGGAAGACCCGCGTGCCGAGCTGGTGCGCCGCCTGCTTGAATACGAGCAGATCAAGCTGGCCGCCTACGAGCTGAACACCCTGCCCCAGGTCGGCCGCGATTTCGTCCGTACCCAGATCTTCATCGAGCAAAGCCTGGTGCCAACCTGGCCCGAGGTGGAAGTGGTGGATTTGCAGGAAGCCTGGCGCACGCTGATGAAGCGCGCCACGCTCAAGCAGCACCACAAGATCACGCGCGAAGAACTGTCCGTGCGCGAGCACATGACCACCATCCTGCGCAAGCTGCAATCGAGCCGCTTCATCGAGTTCACCGACCTGTTCAACCCGGAATCGCCACCGCCGGTGGTGGTGGTGAACTTTGTTGCGATGCTGGAGCTGGCCAAGGAAACCCTGATTGAAATCACCCAGGCGGAACCGTTCGCACCGATTTACGTGCGCCTCGCGTATTCGCCCGCTTAACCCTAAAAACTATGAAAATCATCTCCAATATCGAAGAACTGCGCGACCAGCTCAGCGGCCAGCTGCGCACCGCATTCGTGCCAACCATGGGCAACCTGCACGAAGGCCACCTGTCGCTGATGCGCCTGGCGCGCAAGCACGGCGACCCGGTGGTAGCGTCGATCTTCGTCAACCGCCTGCAGTTCGGGCCGAACGAGGACTTCGACAAGTACCCGCGCACCTTCCAGGCGGACGTGGAGAAGCTGGAAAAGGAAGGCGTGTACGTGCTGTTCGCGCCGACCGAGAAAGACATGTACCCGGAGCCACAGGAATACCGCGTGCAGCCGCCGGAAGGCCTGGGCAATACGCTGGAGGGCGAGTTCCGTCCGGGCTTCTTCGGTGGCGTGTGCACCGTGGTGACCAAGCTGTTCTCCTGCGTGCAGCCGAAGGTGGCCGTGTTCGGCAAGAAGGATTACCAGCAGCTGATGATCGTGCGCAATATGGCGCGCCAGCTGGGCATGCCGACCGAGATCATCGCCGCCGAGACTTACCGCGCCGATGACGGCCTGGCGCTGTCGTCGCGCAATATGTACCTGTCGGCGGATGAGCGGGCGGAAGCGCCGGCGCTGTACCGCGCGCTGAACCAGGTGGCGGATGAGGTGCGCGCCGGCCACCTGGACGTATTCCAGCTCGAGCACAAGGCGATGGACGAACTGGCGGCGCGTGGCTGGAAGCCCGATTACATCTCGATCCGCAAGCGTAGCGACCTGCAGCCGCCGAATGCAGGCGACCTGGCGCAAGGCGAAAAGCTGGTGGTGCTGGCCGCCGCCAAGCTCGGCACGACCCGCCTGATCGACAACCTCGAAATCTAAAATGTCCGCCCTGGGGTCAGGAAGAAAAGTGGACAATGTCCACTTTTCTTGCATGCCCCGGGGCGGGCAATTTTTTTTTTGGGGTTAAGAAAGGGGTAACGGGCCCCCCGGGGGGAAAGCAATAAATTGGTAATTTCACCACTTTTTTTCCGCACCCCGGGACGGACATTTTTTGTTAGGTGGTAACGCTCTGGGTCCAGGCCAGGGCGGACAAGTGGGCTTTGTTGACGTCTTCCGGCGTCAGGGACAAGGTGCCGGCCAGCGAACTCACCAGATTGCTGTTCAGCTCGCAGGCTTCGGCCAGCGCCAGGAATGGGCCGTATTTGCCGCCGCGCGTCAGCAGGGCTTTCACCACTTCCTCATTCAGCTGGATCGTTTCCAGCACCTCTCTCATCGGAATGCCGAGCAGGCGGTCCAGCAGCGAGAACATGCCGGCCACAAAGATGTTCTCGGCGTCGGCTTTGCCCAGCGCTTTCTGGCCCAGCAACTCGGCCAGGCGGCCGCGCACCACAGCCGTTTCCAGCAGCACCGGCGAGAAGCCGGACGTCGATGCCGTCGCCAGCAGCAGGGTCAGCCAGCGGTACATCGGCTGGTAGCCGAGCAGCTGGATGGCCTGCTTGAGCGATTGCACTTCGCGCCCGACGCCGAAGCCGGCGGAGTTGATGTAGCGCAGCAGCTTGTACGACAGCGCGGCGTCGCGCTTGAGCACATTCTCGATCTGCACCACGTCGGCATTCGCGTTCACCATCTGCATCAGCTGCAGGATGATGGTTTGCGACGGGTTGAGGCCGGCGCCTTCGGAACCGGGGCGCGGCGTCAGGTGCAGCTTGCCAACAAAGGCGTCCAGCCCGAGCGCGGCGCAGGCGTCGAAATCGGCCCAGGTGGTGACCGGGCGCCCGACCATGCGGATATTCGAGGCCTTCAGCAACGAGTAGGCGCGCGCCTGGGCCGCCACATCGGCGCCGGTAAAGCGCACTTCGACGTAGGAGCAGATGGTGCCGAGGCGGCTGCCGACACGCGCCAGATCGGCGTCGCGCAGCAGGATGCCGACGCCGCCCGCGCGCAGCGCCTGCACGGCGGCCAGCGTGGTCGGATTGGCCAGTTCGGAGGTCTTGATCGACAGCACGGTGTGCTCGGGCGGCATGTCGAACAGGGAATCGGTGGAGAGCATGCCCGGTACTGCCTGCAGGAACAGGGTCTTCTGCTTGAGCAGCCAGCCGTGGTCGGGATGGTTCACCTGCCCGGCGACAAAACCGACCAGGTCTTCCAGTTCGGCCAGGGTGGGCACGTGGGTGGCAGTCTCCTGCTGCCAGGTAAGTTCGTAACCGACCACGCGTTGCTCGGGATCGAGCAAAGGTTCGCGAACCAGGAAATGTGTCTGATGCATACGTGGTCTTATGCGTGGTTCAGGATGGTGCAGCGGCGGCCATGGCTGCCGCCGGTGAGTGCAAACGGGCCGGCCGCCGCAGCGGCCAGCCCGACAGGATCGGCTGGAGCGATCAAGCGCCGAGTTTCTCGAAGATCTTGTTCAGCTTTTCATCCAGGGTGGCGGCGGTGAATGGCTTCACCACATAGCCGTTGGCGCCTGCTTGCGCAGCCGCGATGATGTTTTCCTTTTTCGCCTCGGCGGTCACCATCAGCACCGGCAGCTTGGCCAGCGCGGGGTCGGCACGGATGTTCTGCAGCATGGTCAGGCCATCCATATTCGGCATATTCCAGTCGGACACCACGAAGTCGAATTGCTCCGCGCGCAGTTTGGCCAGCGCCATCACGCCGTCCTCTGCCTCGTCCACGTTGGCATAACCCAGTTCCTTCAAGAGATTTCGCACGATGCGACGCATCGTCGAGAAATCGTCAACAACCAAAAATTTCATCTTTGGATCAGCCATGAATTGCTCCGTTGTTTCTACTTACGCGGTTATTAATTAAAGTGGTGTTCCCAGCAAGTTGTAGGATAGCATTTTCGTTGCTCCAAGGCGAACAAACTACCCCAAAACCGTATCAAACGCGCAATGCGCGCGAGCCGTGCTGGGCCAGATAGCCCAGGACCATGCCCGGCAACGCCTGCAACGCCCCAACTTCGTGCGTGGCGCCGACAGCAATCGCCTCGCGGGGCATGCCGAACACCACGCAGCTGGCTTCGTCCTGCGCGAAATTATACGCTCCGGCGTTCTTCATCTCCAGCATGCCGGCCGCGCCGTCCTTGCCCATACCTGTCAGGATAACGCCAACCGCGTTTTTACCGGCGTTCTGCGCGGCGGAACGGAACAGCACATCGACCGAAGGGCGGTGGCGGTTGACCGGTTCGCCCTGGTCGAGCTTGGTCATATAGTTGGCGCCGGAGCGGGTCAGCAGCAGGTGCGAGTGGCCCGGCGCGATGTAGGCGTGGCCCGGCAGCACACGCTCATTGCCCTGCGCTTCGATCACGGAAATCTTGCACAGCGAATCGAGGCGCTTGGCGAAGGATTTGGTGAAGCCTTCCGGCATGTGCTGGGTAATCAGGATGCCCGGGCAGTCCGACGGCATTTGCATCAGGAATTCGCGGATGGCTTCCGTGCCGCCCGTCGAGGCCCCGACAATAATCAGTTTTTCCGAAGACATCAGCGGATTCCGTAGTTGCGGCAGGGCCGTCGCGCCCTCCCCGGCCGCGCCGGCGGCCGGCAAGGTGCGCGCCCGCACCTTGGCCTTGGAGGCGGCGCGGATCTTGTCGGCGATCAGGTCGGCGTATTCGCGCATGCCGCTCTGGATCGAGATCTTGGGCTTGGTGACGAAATCGACCGCGCCCAGTTCCAGCGCGCGCAGCGTGATTTCCGAGCCGCGCTCGGTCAGCGAGGACACCATCACCACCGGCATCGGGCGCAGGCGCATCAGGCGTTCGAGGAAGTCGAGGCCGTCCATCTTCGGCATCTCGACGTCCAGCGTCAGCACGTCGGGGTTGGTCTGCTTGATCAGTTCGCGCGCCACCAGCGGATCGGGCGCCACGCCCACCACTTCCATGTCCGGCTGGCTCTTGATGATTTCGGTCATCACACTGCGGATCAGCGCCGAATCGTCGCAAATCAGGACTTTGATCTTGTTCATTTCTGGTACCTAGTTTCTTAGAACAGCTCGACCTCGCCCGCCACCGGTTTCGATTTGAGGCGGTTGGCGTATTCGTTTTCACGCTGCGCCAGGGTGTCGTTATGGGTTTGCATCAGTTTTTTCACGAGCACCTTGCCGGTGCGCGGGAAGAAGTACACCTTGCGCGGGTAGATGTCGTTCAGGTCTTCCGCCACGATGCGGATCTTCTCGTTCTTCAGGAAGCTTTGCACAAAGGCGGCGTTGCGCTCGCCGACGTTGATCGCGGTGAAGCCCTTCAGCACCGCGCCGCCGCCAAACACCTTGGCTTCCAGGTTGTCGCGCCTGGCGCCGGCTTTCAGCAAATCGTTGATCAGCACTTCCATGGCATAGGTGCCGTAGCGGGCGGACGCCGATACCGGGCTGCCGGCGTCGGAGCCGCCATCCGGCAGCATGAAATGGTTCATGCCGCCCACCCCCGTCACGCGGTCGCGGATACAGGCCGAAACGCAGGACCCGAGCACGGTGACGATCAGCATCTCCTTGTGGGTGTAGTAATACTCTCCCGGCAGGATCTTGGCGGCCTCGCAGTCGAACGTCCGGTCGTAGTAGACGTTGGTGGCGAAATGTTCTTTGTCCATGTCATGCTCACTATCGTTGTGCTGCTGCGTGGCCTGACGCGAGCTTGCGCTCGTCCAGTTCATAAACGGTCTTACCACGCAACTTCAAAGCGTCCGACACGTAAAGGAAGTTTTCGGAGTGCCCGGCAAACAGCAGGGCGTCCGGTTTCATCAAGGGCACAAAGCGCTTCAGGATCTTGCGCTGGGTCTCCTTGTCGAAATAGATCATCACATTGCGGCAGAAGATGATGTCAAAGCCGGGGCGGATGTCCCATTTCTCGTCCAGCAGGTTGATCTGCCGGTAGGTGATCAGCTGGCGCAGCTCCTGGCGCACGCGCGCCATGCCTTCGTTGGCGCCGCGCCCCTTCATGAAGAAGCGGCGCTGCTGCTCGGGCGTCAGCTTCTCGATCCGCTCCATCGGGTAGACGCCGTTGGCGGCCGTGGCCAGCACATTGGTGTCGATATCGGTGGCGAGGATGTGCACCGGCGGCGTCAGCGTGTTGAACGCTTCGCAGCAGGTGATGGCAATCGAATACGGTTCTTCGCCAGTGGAACTGGCGGAGCACCAGATATTGATCGGTTCCCCGCGCTTGGCCTTGATATGCTCGGCCAGCAGCGGGAAGTGGTGTGCTTCGCGGAAGAACGACGTCAGGTTGGTGGTCAGTGCGTTGGTGAACGCCTCCCACTCGCCGTTGCCCAGGCGCCCTGCTTCCAGGTCGTCCAGGTAACGCACGAAGGTGGTGATGCCGGTGGCGCGCAAGCGTCGCGCCAGCCGGCTGTACACCATTTCCTGCTTGCTATCGGCCAGCGCAATGCCGGCCCGCTTGTAAATCATTGCGCGGACCCGTTCAAAATCCTTGCCGTTGAAGTCAAACTCTTTCACGGTCTCTCTGGTCAGCGCCATATTTGTTGGCCTCCGCTATGAACTACATTAAAACTCTTCCCAGTCGTCGCCGGATGGCGCGGCTGTCGCCAGCTTCTTGGGCGTCTGCTTCGGCTCGGCCGCTGCGGCCGGCACCACGGCGGTGCTGCGCGCCGGGGCGGCCGGCTTGGCCTTGCGCACCGGCGGCGCCGCGCGCTTGGCGAATTCGTCGCCGGCCAGCTTGAAGATCGACACGGCCTGCGCCAGGTTGGTGGCCTGGTCCTGCATCGATTCGGCGGCGGCGGCGGCTTCTTCCACCAGCGCGGCGTTCTGCTGCGTCATTTCGTCCATCTGGCCGATGGCGGCGTTGACTTCCTCAATGCCGTGGCTCTGCTCCAGGGTGGCGGCGGTGATCTCGCCCATGATGTCGGCCACCTGCTTGATCGAGGTCACGATCAGGCCCATGGTCTGGCCGGCTTCGTCGACCAGGCGGCCGCCGTTGTCGACCTTGGTCACCGAATCGTCGATCAGGTGCTTGATTTCCTTGGCGGCGGCGGCCGAGCGCTGCGCCAGGTTGCGCACTTCGGACGCCACCACGGCGAAGCCGCGGCCCTGCTCGCCGGCGCGCGCCGCTTCCACCGCGGCGTTCAGCGCCAGGATGTTGGTCTGGAAGGCGATGCCGTCGATCACGCCGATGATGTCCACGATCTTGCTCGACGATTCCTTGATCGAGCCCATGGTGTCGACCACCTGCGACACCACCTGGCCGCCCTTCTCCGCCACCGAGGAGGCCGATACCGCCAGCTGGTTGGCCTGGCGCGCGTTGTCGGCGTTCTGCTTCACGGTGGAAGTCAGGTTTTCCATCGAGGAGGCGGTTTCCTCCAGCGAGGAAGCCTGCGATTCGGTGCGCGCCGACAGGTCGGCGTTGCCGGTCGCGATTTCCTGCGAGGCGGTGGTGATGGTGTCGGTTGCCAGGCGCACCTGGCCCACGGTCTTCACCAGGCTGTCGTTCATGTCTTTCAGGGCCTGTAGCAGCTCGGAGGTTTCATCCTTGCCTTCCACCGTCACCTGCGAGGTCAGCTCGCCAGCCGCCACTTTCTGCGCCACTTCCACCGCGCCCGACAGCGGGCCGGTGATGGAGCGGGTGATCAGCAGTGCGCACAGCACGCCCACGCCGACCGCCACCGCAGCCAGCACCACCATCCACATGGTCAGGCTGCGGTCGGCCTTGTTGGAGTCTTCCTTGAACTTGGCGATGGATTTTTCCTGGATTTCCACCAGCTTGTTCAGCGCGGCCAGGGCCTGCTGGTTCAGCGGGTCGATGCGGCCGGCAATCACCTTGGCCGCGCCTTCGGCGTTGAAGGCCATGATCTGGCCCATGGCTTCCTTGAAGGCGGCGTCGACGTCGCTCTGCAGCGCGGCGATGTCGTTCAGCACCTTCTTCTCGGCGTCGTCCAGGCCCAGGCCCTGCAGCTTGGCGCGCGCCGCGTCGTAGCGCGCGCGGCTCGCCTTGACCTTCTCTTCTTCCTTCTGCATCAGGCTGACGTCCGACTGCAGGCCGATGTTACGCATGGCGATGCCGGTTTCCAGCATCGTGCTCTTCATGGTCTGCGCCTGCAGCTCCTTGGCGCCGGACAGGTCCAGGCCGGTCATCAGCGCCGACTTGTTGCGATAGTTCAGGACATTGGTCAGTAATACCGTGCCGACCAAAATCAGCAGGATCACCCCAAAACCGAAACCTAGCCGCGTGCCTATTTTGAATTCGCGCACGTTCATTTTATTTTATCTCCCTTTGTATACCTGTTAATGCTGTCTGTATTTATAACCGGTGCGCGGGGTGCACCCCGGGGTGCGGATCAAGCCGCGAGTTTTTCGCTCAAGCCCATTTCCGGGCTGGACATCAGGCGGCCGATGTCGACCAGGATCAGCATACGCTCATCGATGGTGCCGAGGCCGATCATGTATTCCGAGCTGAAGGCCGTGCCCATGTCCGGCGCCGGCTTGATCTGCTCTTCGGTCAGCGAGGTGACGTCCGACACCGCATCGACCACCATGCCGACCACGCGGCCGTTGATGTTCAGGATGATCACCACGGTGAACTGGTCGTAGACCGGCTCGCCGAGCTTGAACTTGATGCGCATGTCCACCACCGGGATGATGATGCCGCGCAGGTTGATCACGCCTTTGATGAACTCCGGCGCGTTGGCAATGCGGGTCACCGCTTCATAGCCGCGGATCTCCTGCACCTTCAGGATGTCGATGCCGTATTCCTCGGCACCGAGCTTGAACGCCAGGTACTCCTTGGCGGCAGTGCCTGCATTTTCTGCTTCGTTCATGGTTCTTCCTTCACTAAATTCGATTCGTCAACCAGCTGGCGCGAGGAGCGCACCAGCGCCGTCACGTCCAGGATCAGCGACACGCCGCCGTCGCCCAGGATGGTGGCGCCGGAAATGCCGGTCACCTTGCGGTAATTCGATTCCAGGTTCTTCACCACCACCTGCTGTTGGCCGACCAGTTCGTCCACGAACAGGCAGGCTTTCTTGCCTTCGGTTTCCACGATCACCAGGATGCCCTGGCATGGGTCGGTGTAGCGCGGCTCGATGTCGAAAATCTGGTACAGCGGCACCAGCGGCAGGTATTCGCCGCGCACCTTGATCACGCGGCCCTTGCCGCTGATTTCCTTCACGTCCTCCGGCGCCGGCTGCAAGGACTCCAGCACGAAGCCGAGCGGCAGGATATACACCTCGTCGCCGGTCTGGATCAGCATGCCGTCCAGGATGGCCAGCGTCAGCGGCAGCGAAATCGAAATGGTGGTGCCAAAGCCCTTGGCGGAACGGATGTCGACCGTGCCGCCCATGGCGGTGATATTGCGCTTGACCACGTCCATGCCGACGCCGCGGCCGGAGACGTCGGTGACCTGTTCGGCCGTCGAAAAGCCCGGCGCGAAGATCAGCTGCCAGACGTCGGCATCGCTCATATTGTCGGCCACCGGCAGGCCATTCTGGCGCGCTTTCGCCAAAATCTTATCGCGGTTCAAGCCGCCGCCGTCATCCGACACTTCGATGATGATGCTGCCGCCCTGGTGCGAAGCGGACAGGAACAGGCGTCCGGTCTCGCCCTTGCCGGCCGCCTTGCGCACGTCCGGCATCTCGATGCCGTGGTCGATCGAGTTGCGCACCAGGTGGGTCAGCGGGTCGACAATGCGTTCGATCAGGCCCTTGTCCAGTTCCGTGGCGGCGCCGCTGGTGACGAATTCGACCTTCTTGCCCAATTTGGTGGCCAGGTCGCGCACCATGCGCGGGAAGCGCGAGAACACGAAGTCCATCGGCATCATGCGGATCGACATGACCGATTCCTGCAGGTCGCGCGTGTTGCGCGTCAGCTGCGAGATGCCGCTCATCAGCTTCTCGTGCAGCACCGGGTCGAGGCTGCCGGCGCGCTGCTCGATCATGGCCTGCGTGATCACCAGCTCGCCCACCAGGTTGATCAGCTGGTCGACCTTCTCCACCGAGACGCGGATCGAGGACGATTCGGCGCCGGCCGGCGCGTGGGCGGCCTTTTCGGCCTCCCGGCGCGCCGCTTTCTTTTCCTGCTCCTCGCTTGGCTTGGCCGCTTCCGGCGCGGCATCCTTGATGCCGGCCTGGGCGCGGATCACTTCCAGCGGCTGGAAGAAACCGTAGCCGCGCGCGTCGTCGGCGCCGGCCGCCGCGTTGGCGCGGATTTCATCGAGCGGCTGGAAGAAGCCGTAGCCTTCGCCGTCCGCCGCCGGCGCGGCAGGCGCCGCAGCCGCCGGGGCGGCGCCGCCGCCGGACGGCAGCGGGTCGAAGAAGCCGTAGCCCATGTCCGCTTCCTTGCGCGCGCGCTCGGCATTCTCGCGCGCGGCCTGGGTCGGGGTCAGGGCCGGCAGTTCGCTCACCTGCATCTGGTCGGCGTCGATCACGAACGAGCAGATCGCCACGATATCGTCCAGCGATTCGTGGGTGGTGACGATCATCGCGTGGCGCTCAGCGTCCAGCGGCATCAGCTCCACATGGCCCATCAGGCCCAGTTCGGCCGCCAGCGCTTCCACCTCGCGGTGCACCATGGGCGGCAGCTCCAGGCGGTAGCGTTTGCCGCCGCTGTGGTCGACCGCCTGCGCTTCCGGCGCATTGAAGGCCGGCGCCACCGGCGCCATCGCCTCGATGTGCACGTCCTGCGCCAGCTCCTGCAGCATCATGCGCACGTCGCCCACCGCCTCCTGGTCGACCGCGCTGCCCAGGCGGTGCCCGTCCAGCTGCATCTTCAGGATGTCCTTGGCCGCCAGGAAGGCGTCCACGTGGGTCGAGGTCAGGGCCATTTCGCCCTTGCGGATGCGGTCCAGCAGCGTCTCCAGCACGTGCGTGACTTCGCTCATGTCGGTCACGCCGAACGTCGACGCCCCGCCCTTCACCGAGTGCGCGGTGCGGAAAATCGCATTCAAGTCTTCTTCACTGGGCGACGCGACGTCGACGCCCAGCAGCAGACGCTCCATTTCAGCCAGCAGTTCTTCCGCTTCGTCGAAGAAGACCTGGTAGAACTGGCTAATATCGATGGTCATGCCATACCCCTTAATTAGCCAATGACCTTCTTCACTACCTCAATCAGACGTTGCGGGTCGAAAGGCTTGACCAGCCAGCCGTTGGCGCCGGCAGCGCGGCCCTTGGCTTTCATCTCATCGGACGATTCGGTGGTCAGCATCAAAATCGGTACCTTGGCATAGGCCGGTTGCTCGCGCAGCAGCTTGATCAGCTGCAGGCCGTCCATGCGCGGCATGTTCTGGTCGGTCAGCACCAGGTCCACGGTTTGCAGCTTGGCCTTTTCCAGGCCGTCCTGTCCGTCGACCGCTTCCACCACCTGGTAGCCAGCGGCCTTCAGGCTGAATGCCACCATCTGGCGCAGCGAGCTGGAATCGTCGACTGCAAGAATTGTTTTAGCCATCTTTTTATCTCACTAAGTAAAATTTTTTATCGTATTCAGAACAGTTCGATGTCGCCGCTTTCCAGGTGCTTCTGGCTGACCGCCTTGCGCAGCACGCTGCGCAGCTCCAGGCTCTGGATCGCCAGCGCCATGCTGACCTTGCTGAGCAGGTCGACAATCTCGTCGCTGCCCGATTCCGGCACCACTTCGGCGCCGTGCGCGCCCAGGGTGCCCAGGAATTCGCGCAGGCCGGTCACGCGCTTCAAGGTGCGGTCGATCAGCTGGCTGGTCATGTCCTGGAACTGCATGCTGGTGATGGCGGCGTTCACATAGCCGCTCACCTGCTCGTTCATCTCTTTCAGGCGCGCCTTGTCCTCGGGCGAAGGCTCGCCGCCCTGCAGCAGCAGCTCGATGGTCGCCTGCTGCGCGCTGACCGCCTCATGGATCGCCATGAAGTTGCGGGTCAGCTTGTCAATCGCTTCCTCCAGCAGCAGGTTGGTCTGCAGCAGGTCGGTCTCGACTTCCGTCAGGTGGCGCCGGCCATGGTCCGACACACCGGACAGCAGCCGTTTCACATGGGAGCCAAGGATTTTCTTTCTTGTCATAACTGTCTCTATTATTTCTTCCCGGCCGGGGCTGGGGCCGCGGCAGGCACCGCATCCGTTTCGCCGCCGATCTGCAGCTTGCCGCCGTCACGCAGCACGTTTTCTTCCGTCTTCTTGTTCATCACGATAATGCTGATACGGCGATTGATCGGGTTGAACGGGTCCTGGCGGTCCAGGTGGGCGGCGCCGGCCAGGCCCACCACGCGCAGCATCTTGTTGTCGGCCAGGCCACCGTGCACCAGGGCGCGGCGCGAGGCATTGGCACGGTCGGCCGACAACTCCCAGTTACTGTACCCCGTTTCCGTGAAATACGGGGTGGAGTCGGTGTGGCCGGACAGGCCGATCTTGTTCGGCACATCGTTCAGCGCCGGCGCGATCGCTTCCAGGATCTCGCGCGCATACGGTTGCAGGTCAGCCTTGCCGGAGGTGAACATCGGGCGGTTCTGCAAGTCCACGATCTGGATGCGCAAGCCTTCGCTGGTGAAATCGAGCAGCAGCTGTTCCTTGAATTTTTTCAGTTCGGCGCTGGTGTCGATGGTCATCTCGATGCGGGCGCGCAGGGCCTGCAGGCGCGATTTTTCTTCCGCCTCGAGCGCCTTCTTGGCCGCGTCCAGGTTGTACGTCTTGTTCTGCTGCGGGTCCTCCGCCATCTTCACCTGGCCGGTCTTGCGCGACAGGTCCTGGCCGCCGCCCTGGATCACCGAGGAGCTGTCGCCGCTGCCCGAGCCGCCCTGCATGGCCACTTTCAGCGGCGTCTTGAAGTATTCGGAAATACCGTTCAAGTCGCCCTTGGTGGTCGAGCCCAGCAGCCACATCAGCAGGAAGAAGGCCATCATCGCCGTCACGAAGTCGGCGTAAGCGATCTTCCAGGCGCCGCCGTGATGGCCGCCCCCGCCTTTTTTGATCTTCTTGACGACAATGGGCCGCAGGCCTTCTTCAGCCATGGCTGGTCCTCGCTTCCATTACTTCGACTTCGATTTCTTGATATGTTCTTCCAGCTCGGCAAAGCTCGGGCGCTCGGTCGAGTACAGCACCTTGCGGCCAAATTCCACTGCCAGGGCCGGGGCGTAACCATTCAGGCTGGCCAGCAGCGTCACTTTCACGCACTGGAACATCTTGGTCGACTCCTCCAGCTTCTGCTCCAGCAGGCTGGCCAGCGGTCCGACGAAACCGTATGCCAGCAGGATACCGAGGAAGGTACCGACCAGCGCTTTGGCAATCAGGATGCCCAGCTCGGACGGCGGGATCCCCACCGATTCCATGGTGTGCACCACGCCCATCACCGCCGCCACGATACCGAAGGCCGGCAAGCCATCGCCCAGCTTGGCGATGCAATGGGCCGGCACGTGGCCTTCCTGGTGGTGGGTTTCAATTTCGTTGTCCATCAGGTTTTCAATCTGGAAGGCATCCATATTGCCCGACACCATCAGGCGCAGGTAGTCGGTCATGAACTCGACAATATGGTGGTCCTCCAGTACCGAGGGATATTTGCTGAACAGCGGGCTGTCTTCCGGCTTTTCGATATCGCCTTCGATCGACATCAAGCCTTCCTTGCGTACCTTGGACAGGACGTCGAACAGCAGCGACATCAGCTCCATGTACAGGTCCTTGGTGTAGCGCGAACCCTTGAACAGGCCGGGAATGGCGCCCAGCGTCGCCTTGATGGCCTTGCCGTTGTTACCGACAAAGAAGGCGCCAGCTGCCGCACCGCCAATCATCAGCAGTTCGAGCGGCTGGAACAGGGAGGCCAGGTGACCGCCACTCAGTGCGAAGCCGCCGAAAACCGACGCGACGACAATGACGTATCCGATGATGACTAACAAGCGCGCGAACTCCTCGAAAGCTAGTTAAAAGCAATAATATTCCACAGTGGAACTACAATAACGTGAAGACGCCTCTGCGGCAAGGAAAACTGCCTCTAAATCTCTCTTATATAGAGTGGCGGCCCACCCTCTGTGGTAAGGATGGTCTTGACGCCGTTTGCCGCGGGAATCCCAAATTCATAACTCGCCAACAAAGTGCCTGGACGCATCTCGCGTTGCGCCTTGCGCCACAGGGCCGGCATGGCGGCCGGCGACAGGTAGGCGAACACCAGGTCGTAATCGGCAAAGTCGAGCTGCTCGTAATCGCCGCGCAGGAAACGCGCGCGGCTGCCCGTGAGCGCCGCACGCAGGCGCGAGACCAGCCACGGAACGGGAGCCAGTTCAATACCAGTCACCGTGGATTCGGGCCGCGCCGCCGCCAGGTGCAGCGCGCAGCCGCCCAGGCCGCTGCCGATATCGATCACGCGCCAGGCCCTGCCCGGCGGCAGTTGCGCCAGCAGCGCCTGCCAGACGGCGCGGTGCGAGGGGTAGTATGGGACTTGGGTGCGGTAGGTAGACCAGTACCAGCCCAGCAGGATGAGGAAGGCGCCGCCCGCCAGCCATGGCGGCAGGTGCAGGGCCAGTCCGGCCAGCACGGCCAGCGGGAACAGCAGCTGGATCGGCAGCCACCAGCGCGCCAGCCCGAGCTTCCAGCTGAGGGCCGCCGCCAGCACGCCTTGCAGCAGCGCGCCATGCAGCAGGGTCAGGCCGATGCCGGCCATATCAGCGGCAACAGCCAGCGCGGCGCATGGCAGCACCGCGCCGGCCTGGACCAGCAGCGCCTGGAGGGCGGGAATCTTAAGCGGCGAGCGCTTCGCTGGCGGCATCCTTGGCCTTGCGGGTTTTGCCGGCACGCGAAGGCATGTGGCACAGGCCGCACTTGTAGTCGCGGTTCAGGTCCATGGCATCGACCACGAACTTGCCTTTGCAGCAGGTGCAAGGCTTGAGCTGCAGCATATTGCTGCCAGCGAATTTGACCAGGGTCCAGGCGCGGGTCAGCGAGAGCAGCGGCTCCTCGCCCGGCGCCGGCGGCATTTGCTCGAGGTAGAGCTGGTAAGCCTTCATCACGGCCTGGATGCCGCTGGCGCCGGCATGCTCGACCAGGAAGTTGTGGATATTCATGAACAGCGAAGAGTGGATATTCGGCTGCCAGGTCAGGAACCAGTCGGTCGAGAAAGGCAGCATGCCCTTCGGCGGCGACACGCCTTTCAGCTCCTTGTACAGCTTGAGCAGGCGCTCGCGCGACAGCGAAACCTCGGTTTCCAGCAGCTGCAGGCGGGCGCCCAGGTTGATCAGCTCGATGGCCAGCTGGATTTCCTGCGCTTCGGTCACCACACTCTTCTTGGTCATGATGCGCTCCTTAGGCGATTTCTTCGACAGCCTGGCCAGCCATCAGGATGGCGGCGTGCGATTGGGCCAGCGAACGGTCCTTATTGTAATTGGTCAGCATGCCGAGGATGGCGCTGTCGTCGAAGCGGAAGCGCGCCAGCATCATATTGCCGCCCGCCAGTTTCAGGATCTGGGCATTGCTCATGCCTTCGATCAGGTCGGCGATATCGGCGGAAATGCCCAGGCGGAAGATTGCGGTGACCTTGTCGGCGCGGATCATCTGCTGAGCCAGCATCAGGTAGCTCAGGTTCGCGTCGCGGATTTCAGCCATCATATCGTTTGCAGTCATGTCCATCTCCTGTCGGTTTCAGCTTGCAACGCAAATGTTCGTTGCCGTTGAGACACATTCTGCTGGACGGGCTTAAAACCACAAAGAGGCGGGAATCCGTATTTTTGGTCGGGAATAGACGAAGTGACCCCGTAGGATTTTGTCCTACAGAGCTCTGCCCATAGAGGGGCAACACCAGTATTGGTGCGGGTTTGCGGGGCGTTCAGGCTCGCCGAAAAGTCAGGAGCCGAGGGTAAAAATGCGATGGCGCGGAGATGCTTTTTTGCGACATCTGAACTGGTAACGGCAGGGTTTTGAGGAACTTTAGGGTTTTACGCAAAAAATTTTAAATTTTTT
Organism: Pseudoduganella sp.; assembly: GCF_041914865.1. NCBI lineage: Bacteria > Pseudomonadati > Pseudomonadota > Betaproteobacteria > Burkholderiales > Oxalobacteraceae > Pseudoduganella > Pseudoduganella sp. The sequence goes on from NZ_JAYSCO010000003.1 coordinate 29,341, forward strand.
TCGACCAACCCAAACTGCCGAACAGCAAGCCTTTTACCGGGCTTCTAAAAACGGTAACGGCAGGCTTTCGGGGAACTTTAGGGTTTTTTGGAAAAATTTTTAAAAATTTTTTTACCCTTATAAATCAATGGCTTGGATCGCAAACCCGGTGAGGCGTGGTCAGACCCAAGGGTCTGACCCGGGCTGGGCAGCGTGCGCTGGGCGGGTCGGACCCTTGGGTCCGACCCAGGTTTACCGGGTTTAACCACGCCAAACGTTGCTACAATCTCACTTTCTTTAAGCCTCAAGGAAACCCCCATGATTTCCCGCCCCGACTGCCTGGCCCGCGACGCTGCGGACACCCTGGCGCCGCTGCGCGAGCAGTTCGACCTGCCCGCCGGTGTCATTTATCTGGATGGCAACTCTTTGGGCGCCCGTCCCAAGGCCGCCCTCACCCGCGCCACCGAGGTCATCGCCAAGGAATGGGGCAAAGACCTGATCACCAGCTGGAACACGGCCGGCTGGTTCGAGATGCCGAAACGCCTGGGCAACCGGCTGGCGCCCCTGCTCGGCGCCAGGGACGGCGAAGTGGTGGTGACCGACACCACCTCCATCAACCTGTTCAAAGCGCTGGCCGCCGCCCTGCACGAGCAGGCCCATGCCGCACCCGGCCGCAAAACCATCATCACCGAGCGCTCCAATTTCCCGACCGACATCTACATGGCCCAGGGCCTGACCAGCTGGCTTGAGCGCGGCTATGAAGTTCGCCTGGTCGACAGCCCCGAGCAGCTGGCCAGCGCCATCAACGCCGATACCGCGGTCGTCATGCTGACCCACGTCAACTACCGCACCGGCTACCAGCACGACATGGCCGCCATGAGCGCCCTCGCCCACCAGCATGGCGCGGTGATCGTATGGGACCTGGCACACTCGGCCGGCGCTGTACCGCTCGACCTGCACGGCGACGGCGCCGACTACGCGGTTGGCTGCACCTATAAATACCTGAACGGCGGCCCCGGCGCGCCGGCCTTCATCTGGGTCCCGCGACACCGCCAGGAAAAGTTCAGCCATCCGCTGTCCGGCTGGTGGGGCCACGCCAACCCGTTCGCCATGGCGCCCGACTTTGCGCCGACCAGCGGCATCGGGCGCGCCCTGTGCGGCACCCAGCCGATCACTTCGCTGGCCATGGTGGAGTGCGGCCTGGACGTGTTCGCACAAACCGATATGCAGGCCATCCGCACCAAATCGCTGGCCCTGACCGACCTCTTTATCGCGCTGGTGGAGCAGCGCTGCGCCCAGCACCCGCTTGGCCTGGTGACCCCGCGCGCGCATGCGCAGCGCGGCTCCCAGGTCAGCTTCACCCACCCGCACGGCTACGCCGTGATGCAGGCCCTGATCGCGCGCGGCGTGATCGGCGACTACCGCGAGCCGGAAATCATGCGCTTCGGCTTCACCCCGCTCTACACCAGCTTCGCCGACGTGTGGGATGCGGTGGAAATCCTGAAGCAGATCCTGGACGATAAAGCCTACGATATCAGCGCCGCGCGCGGCGCAGTAACCTGAACATCATGACCGAACAAAAGAAAACCGGCGCCGAATGGCATGGCGCGCAGATGGACTTCTCCAAGTCCATGAGCTACGGCGACTACCTGGGGCTGGAGAAAATCCTGAGCGCCCAGCACCCGCTCTCGCCCAACCACAATGAAATGCTGTTCATCGTGCAGCACCAGACCAGCGAGCTGTGGATGAAGCTCATGCTGCACGAGCTGCACGCGGTGTGCGACCATATCCGCCGCAACGACCTGCCGCCGGCCTTCAAGATGCTGGCGCGCGTGGCGCGCATCATGGACCAGCTGGTGCATGCGTGGGACGTGCTGGCGACCATGACGCCGCCCGAGTACACCGCCATCCGCCCTTACCTGGCGTCGTCGTCCGGCTTCCAGTCGCACCAGTACCGCGAGATCGAGTTCATCCTCGGGAACAAGAATGCCAATATGCTGGCCGTGCACCAGCAGGTGCCGGAAGCGCACGCCCGCCTCGACACCGCGCTGCGCGCGCCATCGCTGTACGACGAGGCGATCCGCCTGCTGGCGCGCAGCGGCCTGCAGATCGACGCCGCGCGCCTGGACGGCGACTGGACCCAGCCGACCGTGGCCAATGAGTCGGTGCAGAACGCCTGGCTCGAGGTGTACCGCGATACCACGCGCTACTGGGCCCTGTATGAACTGGCGGAGAAACTGGTGGACATGGAAACCGCCTTCCGCTTCTGGCGCTTCCGCCACGTCACCACGGTGGAACGCGTGATCGGCTTCAAGACGGGCACGGGCGGCACGGCTGGCGTGTCCTACCTGCGTAAAATGCTGGACGTTGTCCTGTTCCCCGAACTGTTCGCGCTGAGGACCGCACTATGAACACAACTACCGCCATCCAGTCCGTGCCAGGCAAAGCGCCCGCCGCCCTGCGCGGCCTGTCCATTGCGCTCGCTGCGGCGGCGCTGCTGTGCGGGGCGCCGGCGCAGGCGCGCGGCAACGGCGGCGACCAACCGGGCGTCTTCGACCATTATGTGCTGTCGCTGTCGTGGTCGCCGGAATACTGCGCGGGCCGCGGCGGCAACGATCCGGTGCAGTGCGCGACCGGCCGCCAGCTGGGCTTCGTGCTGCACGGGCTGTGGCCCCAGCATGAGCGCGGCTACCCGGCCAGCTGCGGCCGCGTGAAGATGCCAGCCCACCTGCGCGACCAGTATGAAGGCATTTACGCCTCGCCCAAGCTGCTCCACCACGAGTGGAACAAGCACGGCACCTGCTCCGGCCTGGCGCCGCAGGACTACCTGGCGCTGAGCGCGAAGCTGAAGGACGGGCTGAAGATCCCGGCCGCTTTCGCGCGGCCGCAACAGCCGGTGCGCGTGTCGCCCGGCCAGTTCGAGGCCGAGTTCCATAAGGCCAATCCCTGGCTGGCCAAGGATTCGGTGCTGCCGGTGTGCGGTTCCGGCGGCCGCTTCCTGCGCGAGGCGCGCGTCTGTTACGCCAAGGATGGCAAATCGCGCAGCTGCTCAAGCGAGGCGATCGCCTATTCGCAGAAGAGCTGCGGCCAATCCACCTTCCTCATGAAGAATGTGAAATGAGCGTCCTTACCCTGGCCGGCCTGTGGAACTCGGGCCCGCAGCATTGGCAGACCCACTGGGAACGAAAACACGGCTGGCAACGCGCGCCGCACCGCGACTGGGAGACGCCCGACCGCGAGGAGTGGGTGCGCGAGCTCGATGCGGCCATCGCCGCCTGCGAGCGTCCGCCGGTGCTGGCGGCGCACAGCCTGTCCTGCACCCTGGTGACCTGGTGGGCCGCCCAGCATGCGCAGACGCCGCAAGGCGCGCAGCGCATCGCGGGCGCCTTCCTGGTGGCGCCGAGCGATGTCGATGCGCCGTCGTATCCGGACTGCACCACCGGCTTCCAGCCGATGCAGCTGGCGCGCCTGCCCTTCCCGTCCCTCGTGGTGGCCAGCAGCAACGACATCTACGTCAGCACCGAGCGCGCGCGCCTGTTCGCGCAGGCATGGGGCAGCGAGCTGCATGTGATCGGCGGTGCCGGCCACATCAATGGCGATGCCGGCTATGGCCCGTGGCCGGAAGGTGAAGAGTTGCTGCTAGGTTTCGTGCGCCGCACCACCGAGCGTTAAGCGGACAATTGGCTCGCTGGACAACCAGGAGCCAATATGAAGAACCACCTGAGTAAAGGGCTGCTTGCGGCAGCCCTGTTGTTTGGCTGCGCAGCCGCGCAGGCCGATCCCGCCACCTACGCCGCCAGCCTGAGCGGTGCAGCGGAAGCCCCGCCCAACGACTCGCCTGCCACCGGCAGCGTGCACGTCGTCTTCGACATCGCCACCCACTACCTCAGCATCGCCGCCAGCTTCCACGGGCTGGAAGGCTATAGCGGCGCCGCCCACATCCATTGCTGCACGGCCGTTCCCGGCACCGGCACGGCCGGCGTGGCCACGATGCTGCCCACCTTCCCCGGCTTCCCGGCCGACGTCACCGACGGCAACTATGCCGCCGTATTCGATACCTCGCTGGCGTCGTTCTGGAACGCCAGCTTTATCAGCAACCACGGCGGCACCACGGCCGGCGCCGAAGCGGCCCTGCTGGCGGCGCTGGAAGCGGGCACGTCCTACTTCAACATCCATTCGACCGAGTACCCGGGCGGGGAAATCCGCGGCTTCCTGGCGCCGATCCCGGAGCCTGGGCAAGCCGTGCTGCTGCTGGCCGGCCTGCCCCTGCTCCTGCTGCTGCGCCGGCGGCGTGCACCGGCGCAATGAAGCTTAGCGCGGGATCGGGTTGCGCGAGGCGACGTTCAGCATGTTCCAGGAACGGATGACCGCCACGACAAAGCCCAGTTCCGCGATTTCCTCGGCGGAGAAGTGCTGCTGCAGGCGGGCATAGGCGGCGTCATCCGGGTCGCGTACCGGGATGGCGTTGATCAGCTCCGCCCATTCGAGGGCGGCGCGTTCGCGCTCGGAGAAGAACGGGGCCTCGCGCCAGCCGGCCACGGCGTTCACGTGGCGCGGGTCGACCTCCAGTTTCAGCAGGTCCTGGTAATGCATATCGATGCAGAAGCCGCAGCCATTGATCTGCGAAATGCGCAGCAGGACCAGGTCGACCAGCTTGCGGCCCAGCAGTTCGCGGTTCAAGCCGTCAGACAGGGCCAGCAGGTTCTGGAACGATTTCGGGGCGAGTTTGTAGAAGTTGTAACGCAGGGTGCTCATGGTGCTTCCTTTCAGTCTGGGGATGAAGACCGCACTGTGCGGCCTTCTTGTCCATTAGACGGGGCAGCCCTGCCGTTTGTGACAGCTCAGCGCAAAACCCCTGCCAGCTTGTCGGGATTACGCACCACATAAATGCCGGTGATGCGCTGGCCGTCGCTCAGGAAGCCCTGGGCCGACTCCAGTTGGCCGTCGATGAAGCGCAGCAGGCCCGGTTCGCCGTTGACCAGGGCCGGGCGGTACTCGACGGCGCCCAGCTTGTGCATGCCGGCGTACAGCGCGGCGATCTTGTCCGGGTCGGTAATGACGATGCCGAAAGACTTGACCTTGCCGCCGCCGTCGCCCACCAGTTCCAGGTCTTCCGCCAGCAGGGCGCGCACGGCGGCCTTCTCGCCCGTGGCGGCGGCCTGCACGAAGCGTTGCAGCAGCTGGCGGTGGGTTTCGGGCGGGATGTCGAAGCGCGACTGCGGCTTTTGCACGCGCTCGCCGGCCCGGCTCACCATCTGGCGGCAGGCCGCTTCCGATTTGCCCAGCTGCTGCGCCACGTCGGCGTAGTCGTAGTCGAACACCTGGCGCAGCAGGAAGGCGGCGCGCTCCTCCGGGCCGAGGCGCTGCAGCATCCACATATAGGCCAGCGACAGGTCGCTGGCGCGTTCGGCCTGGGCTTCCGGCGTTTCCTCGTCGACCGCCACCAGCGGCTCGGGCAGCCACAGGCCCTCGTAGGCTTCGCGTTCGGCAATGGCGGCGCGCAGGCGGTCGATCGAGAGGCGGGTCACCACGGTCACCAGCCAGGCTTCGGCCGATTGCAGGCCGCGCGTGTCGGCGCCCTGCCAGCGCAGCCAGGCGTCCTGCACCACGTCTTCGGCGTCGGCGCGTACGCCGAGCATGCGGTAGGCGATGGCGAACAGCCGCGCGCGGTGCGCGGCGAAAGTGATTTCGTCAGTCATGCACGGGACTATACCCGACCTTCTGCACTTTCAGCAGGACCTCGCGCAATTCGCGCACGCGCGGCGGCTTGCTCAGCACCTCGTCCACGCTGGCCGGCCTGGCGTCGATGTCGCCCTCCGGTATCAGGCGCTGGCCCCAGCCAGTGACCAGGATCACCGGCGTGGCGGGCGACATTTCCTTGATGCTGGCGGCCACCTTGCGCCCGTCCACATGCGGCATGCCCAGGTCGCTGAACACGGCATCGAACGGCCGGCTCTCCGCCTGGGCCAGGCGGAATTGCTCGATGCCGGCGGCGCCGCCGTCGGCCGCCACCACTTCGTGGCCATCGCGCTGCAGGATGGCGCGCATCGAAGCCAGCACCGCCGGGTCGTCGTCGATCACCAGCAGGCGCATGGAATCGGCAATGGCCACGCTGGGTGGCGGCGCTTCCAGCGGCGGCATGGCGGGATGCGCCTGCAGCAGCGGGAAGGCCAGGCTCACCGTGGTGCCCGCGCCCAGCATCGACTCCACCTGCACCACGGCGCTGTGGCGCTCGGCCATCGAATTGACGGTGGCCAGCCCCAGGCCGCTGCCGCGCTCCCCTTTGGTGGTGAAGAAGGGGTCGAGGCAATGGCGGCGCGTCGCTTCGTCCATGCCGATGCCGCTGTCGGCCACGTCCACCAGCACATGCTCGCCGGTGCTGCGCGTGCGCAGGGTCAGCGTGCCGCCGTCCGGCATGGCATCGACCGCGTTGAACACCAGGTTGGTGAGCGCTTCGCGGATCTCGCTGTCGGCGCCCATGATGCTCGGCAGGCCGGGCGCCAGCTCCAGCTTCATGTTGATGAACACACCGCGCTGCTGCGGCATATCGCTCCAGCGCGCGCGCGTCAGGTCGGCCACCTGCTGCGCCAGCACGTTCAGGCTGACCGCGCCCAGCTCCACCTGCGGTTCGCGCCGGCGGTACAGCTCGCGCATGCGCGCCACGGTGGCCGCCACGTCGTCGATGGCGCGCGCGATCACCTGCAGGTTGCCGCGGCCGGCGGCGCTCAGGCCGGTTTCCGTTTCCAGCAGGGCTTCCGTGTACAGGGCCACCGGCGAGATGGCGTTGTTGATGTCGTGTGCGATGCCGCTGGCCATCTGGCCCAGGGCGCGCAGGCGTTCCTCGCGCGTGACCGATTGCTGGGTGGCGTGCAGCGTGTGGTAGGCCTGCTGCAGGGCGCCGTACAACTGGGCCTGGCGCGCCGCCAGCGCCGCATGTTCGCTCAGCTGGCGCAGGAATTCGCATTCGCCGCTGGCAAAGGCATTGGGCGCCACGCGCGCCACCGCCAGCACGCCGAACACCACGCTCTCGGCCTGCAGCGGGGCCAGCACCAGGGAGGCCAGGCCGCCGCGCGCCATGCGCTGCGGGAAGGGATAGGTGCTGCCGCTGATGTCCGGTTCGTACACCAGCTGCCCTTTCACGCAGCGCGACAGGCCGTTGTTGTCGATCGAAACCTGGGCGCCCTCTTTCAACGCCGCATCGCCCGGCAGCAAGGCATTGCCCAGGCCGACGCAGCTCGCTTCCAGCACGCCGTCCTGCAGCAGGAAGACGCAGGCAAAATCGACCGGCAGCTGGTCTTCCAGGCTGCGCACCAGCACCTGCAGGATGCTGCGCAAGTCCTGCCGCTCGCCGATCGAGCGTGTCATCTGGTGCAGCAGGCTGAGACGCGCCAGCTGCGCCTGCACTTTCAGTTCGGCGGCCTGGCGCACTGCCATCTCGTCGTGCAGGGCGGCGTTGGCGTGCACCAGCTCATCGCGCGAGACGGTGGTGCTGCGCAGGCGCTCGGTCATGGTGTCGAAGGCGCGCGCCAGGTCGCCCACCTCGTCCACCGCCTTCAGGTTCATGCGGAAATCGAGCTTGCCGGCGCCGACCTGCTCGGCGCCGCGGCGCAGCCGTTCCAGCGGATGCGCCACGCTGCGGATGGTCATGGCCAGGGTGCCCAGCACCGTCAGCGCCAGCAGCAGGCCGAGGCCGGCCGCCACCATCGAGGCGCTCTGCTGCGCCGCCAGCACGCCTTGCCGGCTGCGCCGCGCCAGTTCCTCGGCATCGCCGATCATGTCCTGGGTGCGCGCCATCAGCTGGCCGAACAGGCGCGCTTCGAGCTGGCGCAGCACGTCGGCCTTCTCCGGTTCGCCGCGCAGCTCCTGCCGCACCAGCACCAGCTCGGAAAAGTGGCGCGCCAGCAGCGGCAGGTTGCGCTGCAGGCCCCGCAGCAGGCGCTCCTCCTCGCGGCCGCGGAACAGATCGCCGCGCAGCAGCAGCCCTTGCAGCGATTCCTTGCGCAACTGCCATTGCAGGTGGGCGCGCCGCTCCTGAGTCTGCGCGAATTCGAGCGAGAGATAGCGCAGCGACACCACGCCCGACACGATTTCGCCGGCGCGCTCGTTGCGCTGCAGCTCCTGCCGCACCTGGCGCGTGGCGCCCAGCATCAGCAGCACGGCCAGCGCCGCGCCGGCCAGGCAAAGCCACTGGGCCCATTTGAGGCGGGTGATGATCTTCATGATTAATGGATGACGGTGACTGCCGACGGCCGCACCCCGGCCAGCCCGTCCAGGTACATGTTGTCGAGGAAATTGGGCATCTCGCGCGAAGCGGCCAGGCGGTTGCGGATGGCCCAGCGGGCGCGGTCTTCCAGCGCCAGCAACAGCGACTGGTCCAGCTCCAGCCCGAAGTGGTAGGACGGCCAGGCCGCCAGGACTTCGGCCCGCTCCAGGCGCGCGGTGGCGGGCAGCATGCCGTGCACCGCCTGCGGCTGGCGCTCGCAGTAGGCGGAGGCCTCGTGCAGGGCCTGCAGCGCGCGCTGAATCACGGCGGGATGCTCGGTGGTGTAGCGCCGCAATGCAACCAGGTTGTAGATGCTTTCATAGGCTTGCTCGCCCGAGAAAGCGACCGCCGCATCGCCCAGCTGCTTGCGCGTCGCCCCCAGGAACGGTTCCCAGCCCGAAATCGCATCGACCTCGCCGCGCTGCAAGGCCTGGCCCAGCTCCTCCGGCTTGTAATTGACCATGGTGACGTCGCGCCCCTCCATGCGCTGCCAGTTCAGGAACACGTCGAGCGTGAAGTGGCCCGAGGTGCCCTGCGTGACGCCGATGCGCTTGCCTTTCAGGCTGGCCGGCGTCACCACACCGTGGTCGCGCCGGCCGACAATCCCATGGTCCGTGCCGGAGCGGAACAGGGTCGCCAGCACCTTGACCGGCAAGCCGTCCATGGCGGCGAAGACGATGGGGATATCGGCCACCGTCGCCACGTCGGCCTTGCCTTCCACCACCGCCTGCAGCGACGCCTTGCCGCTGGAGAAAGGCAGCACCTGCACCTGCAGGCCCTGCGCCGCGAAGTAGCCGCGCTGCTGCGCCGCCACCACCGCGCAGGCGCCGACATACTCGGTGTTGGCGGCGATCACCAGCTTTTCGGTCGCCAGGGCCGGCGGGCGGCGCTGCTGCCACAGCCAGGCCACGCCGATCGCCAGCAGCAGGAACAGCAGCGCCAGCACCTGCAGCGCGCGGCTACGCATGCTGCACCTGCTGCGAGGTTTCCGGCGCCAGCGGCAGCTCGATCCAGAAGGTGCTGCCCTGCCCTGGCGTGCTGTCCACCCCGATCTCGCCCTGCATGGCTTCCACCACGCGCCGCGTCAGCGCCAGGCCAAGGCCGCTGCCCTCCACTTCCTCGTCGCGCCCGAGGCGGTTGAAAGGCTGGAAAATGTGCTGCACCTGGTCCGGCTCCAGCCCCGGCCCGGTATCGCTGACGGAAATGCGCATGCGCTTGCCCTGCGCGTCACGGCAAGCCACCGCCACCTTGCCCTGCTCGCGGTTGTACTTGATGGCATTGGATAGAAGATTGATCAGCACCTGCACCAGGCGGGTACGGTCGGCGCGCAGGCGCAGCGGCGGCACAGTGGCAAAGCCCAGGCTGACGTCGTGCTTGCTGGCCAGCGGCGTGACCATCATGCGGCACTCCTGCAGCACGGTGGGCAGGTCGACCGCCTCCAGCGCCAGCGGCACCTTGCCCGCTTCGATACGCGCCAGGTCGAGGATCTCGTTGACCAGCTTGAGCAGGTGCTGGCCGGACTGCACGATATTGCGCGCGAAGCGCTGCTTTTCCAGCTGGGTGGCCGGCAGCTTGTCGGCCGCCAGGATTTGCGCGAAGCCGAGGATGCCGTTCAGCGGCGTGCGCAGTTCATGGCTCATATTCGACAGGAAGCGCGACTTCTCGCTGCTGGCCTGCTCGGCGGCGGTGCGTGCCTGTTCCAGGCGGTAATTGGCTTCCGCCAGCTCGATCACATTCAGGCGCAGCTGGCGTTCCAGTTCGGCGTTGGCCAGGCGCAGCGAGCGCGTGGCCTGGGCCCGCGCCAGCACCGGCAACAGGGACGAGGCCTTGAACGGCTTGACGATGTAGTCCAGCGCGCCGGCCTGCATGGCGCGCACGGCGGAGGCAATACTGCCCTCGCCCGTCATGATGATGCAGGCCAGGTCCGGGTCGCGCTGCAATGCGGCTGTGACCAGGGCGATGCCATCCAGTCCCGGCATATTCAGGTCGGACAGCATCAGGTCGTAGGCGCCGGCCCGCAGCCGTTCCAGCGCCGCTTCCGCGCTGGCGCAGCCGTCCGTCTCATACTGATACTGGCGCAGCACGTCGCACAGAGCGCCGGTCTGGGCGCTCTGGTCGTCGACGATCAGGATACGCAGCTTGCGAACGTCTGTCATGCAATCCTCGCGGATGCGGGAGTTGATTTGGATTATGACCTTCGGAATCGGCCTAAAGTCTCACCAAATCTAACGGGCCCCGGCGGCGGGGGCGGCAAGCACCATGAAACGCGGGGTGCGGCGCACCAGCCGGTACTGTTGCAGCTCCGGCACATCGCGGTTGAAATAGCTGACGAAGTCAATGACGGGGCGCCCATCCGGCCCGGTCTCCTGGATAAGCAAGCGCGGCGGCGCACGATAATAGTCCTGCGCAAACGCGCGACGTATCCACGCCACAGCCTCACGGTTGCCGCCGCGCTCCATCGCCTGCACGATGGTCATGGTCGGGAAGCGGCTTGAGGAGCCGATACCGGCCTCGGTCACCAGCGGGAACGACACCTGAAACGAAGAAAAGATGATCACCGGCCCGCCCCCCAGCTCACGGATGACCGGCCCCAGCGTGTCCGGATGCGGATTAATCTTGCGCCCCTCCACGCGCGCCGTGAACAGAGCAAACAGCGAAAGCAAGGCCATCACGCCCGCCACGATGACTGGCGTGAGCGGCATCCCGCGCACGCTGCGATGCGCCGTAGCGCTGGCAGCGGCCAGGCCGAATAACAGCCAGGCCAGCGACAAGGCGCCTATCCAATGGTAAGACCAGCCCTTCTGCTGCACGATGGCCGCCAGGGTGAAGCCTGCAATCGCCAGCCGCAGGACGGCCGGCAGCTCCCCCGCGCGCGGACGAGCCAGCGATGCCAGCAGCACCAGCAAGGCCGTAGCGTAGAAATACGGCACCGTCAGGAAGGCGCCCCAGCCTTTCGAAAAGCCCCAATAACCGGTTGCTAGCAAACGCACCATGTCAAGGTAATGCGGCGCAAACAGCCAGATTGCCGCCAGATAGGCCGCCAGCAGCGCCACCGCCGCCACGCACCCCATCGAGAGCCGGCGCAGGCGCCAAGCCGCGTAAACCTCCACCAACAGCGGCACAGCAAAAAAATGCGGCTTCAAGGCGAAGCCGATTGTCGCCAGGACTGCAGCCGCAACCTGCGTCGATCGACTGGCCGGCTGCCGATTGCAGCGCAAGGCCGCTTCCGCCAGGTAAGGCAGGCCGCAAAGCAGCGCCAAGTGTTCGCGCTGGCCAAACTCATACCCTGGCAGCAGCAGCGCCACAAACACACCCACGGCCGTCCAGCTCCACCAGAAGCCGCCGGCCAGTTGGGCGCGCAGCAAATGGGCCGACCAGGCGACCGCCAACATTCCCGCGGCCAGCACCGCCAAGCGCAGCACCAGCGCATCAGGCCAGCCGGTATGCAGCGCAAGCCACGCCAACGGCAGTTTAAGCCAGACAATGAGGGGCGGATTGATCTCCGGCACATCCACGTACAGTGTGGCCCCGCGCAGCACGCGCCCGGCCGCATACAGCAGGTACGCAACGTCGTGGTTCAGCGTGTACAGGAAGCAGGCCGCCGCGCCGCAGGCTACCGCCAGCGCCACCAGCAAAGCGGGAGCCCAGCGTAGCCAGCCAAGGCCGCGCATCGCGTCGGCGTCTCCCAGCGCCCAATCTTGCGGCCGCGCGCTCATACCTGCTTCTCCACGATATAGCGCGGGCGCCGCTTGCTTTCCAGGTAGATCTTGGCCACATACTCGCCCAGCACGCCGATGCTGAGCAGCTGCGCCCCGCCCAGGAAATAGATCGGGATCACCGACGAGGCCCAGCCCGGGATCACATTCCCGTGCGCCAGCTTGCCGTACAATACCCAGAACACCATGACAAAACTGAACATGAAGGTGAGGAAGCCAAGCAAGGTGATGAAGCGCAGCGGCGCCACGCTGAACGAGGTGATGCCGGTGATGGCAAAGGCCAGCATCTTGCGCAGCGGGTATTTGGAGATACCGGCAAAGCGCGGCGCACGCTCATAGTAGACGATGCCGCTGCGGAAGCCGAGCAGCGGGATCACCGCGCGCAGGAACATATTCACCTCGGCATACTCCTGCAGGTGCGCCACCACCCGCTTGCTGAGCAGGCGGAAGTCGGCATGGTCGTACACGATCTCCACCCCGAACAGCTGCATGGTGCGGTAGTAGCCGCGCGCCGTGAGGCGCTTGAAGGCGCTGTCCGAGGCGCGCGAATTGCGCACGCCGTAGACCACCTCGCACCCCTCGTGGTATTTGGCGACCATGGCGCCGATCACCTCCGGGTCGTCCTGCAGGTCGGCATCGATCGACACCAGGGCGTCCGCTTCGGCCAGCGCCAGCCCGGCCAGCAGGGCGTTCTGGTGGCCGCAATTGCGCGAGAGTTTGAGGCCGTGCACGCGGCGATCGCGCGCCGTGTATTCCTCGATCAGGGACCAGGTGCGGTCACGGCTGCCATCGTCGACGAACAGCAGGAAGCTGTCCGGCGTCACCGCGCCGCGCGCCTGCAGGCCGTCGAGCAGCGCCAGCAAACGCGCCACGGTGGTCGGGAACACCTCTTCCTCGTTGTAGCAAGGGACGACGATTGCCAGTTTCGCGCTCATGCCTGGTCTCCAAACACAAACTGCTTCTGCACAAGGTAGGACAGCAGCGCCATCGGCGGGATCGCCACGGCACCGGCCCAATACGCATCCAGCCCCAGGCGCATGCAGCCGCCGATCAGCAGGATGTTCACGCCATACAGCACCGCCCAGCCGGCCAGGTAGCGCGGAAAGCGCCGCGCCCCCATCTGCCGGAACACCAGCGCCGAATGGGTGCGAAAGCTGAACAGGATGCCGAACACCAGGCCGCCGAGGCTGGCCAGCGCATACGGCAGCCCCGCCCACAGCAGCGCGGCATACACGGCGTAGCTGGCGGCCGTATTCAGCCCGCCCACCAGCAGGAAGCGCAGCCAGCGCCGTTGCCACAGCGCCTGCGCCGCATTCATGCGCGCACGCCGAAGCGGTAGAACGCCATCCGCAGCAGGTTGTTCACGCGCGCCATCAGGCTGCCCGCCAGCAGGTCGATGCCGCGCGCGCCCACCTTGCGCAGGAAGCGGCGGAAAGCCTCGCCCTGGCTGCGCCCGACCTGCGCGCTCCACGAGCCGGGCGTCACGCGGAAGCTGGCCAACGGCGCGGCGCAATACCAGGCGTCGCCATGCTGCAGCAGGCGGAACCAGTAATCCAGGTCGATCACATAGCCGATCTCGCCGTCAAAGCCGCCCACTTGCCGCGCCAGCTCACGCCGGAACAGCACCGCGCCCGGTTCGCCCAGCAGGTTGGTGCCGCGCCGCAGGCACTGGCGGCGCAGCAGCGCGCCCGGCACCGGCCCGTCGCCGCCGCGCCCGTAGCCGCGCACCATCAGCGCCCGCCCGGCGCCGTCCATCACGGTGCGGGCGCAGAAGGCCAGCGCCAGGCGCCCTGCCCGGTCGGACTCCAGCGCGGCCACCTGCTGCCGCAGGCAGTCCGGCGCCAGCAGGTCGTCATGGGGGAGCAGCTTGATGTAGGTCCCGCGCGCCTCCTGCAGGCAGCGGTTCCAGTTCGCTTCCGCGCCGAGGTTGCGCTCGTTGCGCAGGAAGCGGATGCGCGGATCGCTGTAGCGCGCGACCAGCTCCGCGGTGCCGTCGGTGGAGTGGTTGTCGACCACCAGCAGCTCGAAATCGCCCAGCGTTTGCGCCAGTACCGAGTCGATAGCCTGCCCCAAGTAGGCAGCGCCCTGGTAGGTGGGGATGCAGACGGAGACGAGCATGCCCCGATAGTAGCAACAAAAAATAATAAGAAAAGGGGCCGCAGCCCCTTTGTTGCATTACTTCGACAGGCGCCGGCCGCCGTCAGCACTGCGGCGCCGGATACTCCCACTGGTTGTTGAAGGGGTTGAACCGGCCCTGGACCTGAACCCGGATCTTGCAGCCGTTCTCATACTGGATCAGGCAGTTGCCGTTGGTGCACGCGGAGCGGCAGTTCACGACACTGGTGCGCGGGCGGCAGTCGGCGCCCGCCGGCGCGCTGACGTCGGCGGCCTTCTTGCCGAAGCCGGCAAAGTCTTCCCAGTTCTGGATATTGTTTTCCGGGCAGTTCGTATAGCTCTTGGCGCACGCCGCGTAGGCGCTGTCCACCGCCGCCTGGCGCGAATCGTAGCCGGTGCTCCAGGAGCAGCCATTGTCGCCGCACACCAGGGCGCCGTAACCGGGCATTTTGGCGCGCGTCACGATCTTGCATTGCCTGGCCAGTTTGCCGATGCCGCTCTTTTGCGCGTCCTCGCGGCAGCCGCGCAGCGCTTCCTTGTCCGCCTCTTTCTGCGTGGCGTAATTGCTGGCGCGGTGCCAGGATTGCGAAGCGTAGCCGTCGATGGTGGCAATGGCGGTATACGCACTGGCGCCAGGCGGCAATGCGATCAGTGCTGCCAGCAGCAGCGCTTTGAAGCGGGTCATGTCGGCCTTGTTTAGCAATAAAGTGTTGCAATATAGCACAACAAATTGCCAAAAAGGGAAGATGGAATTGGGGCCGCGCGGCTGGCGGCCCCGGGTGTGGCAGGGATTACTTCGACAGCAGCATCTCGTTCATGCGTTTGACGAAGGAGGCCGGGTCGGCCAGGGTGCCGCCTTCAGCCAGCAGGGCCTGGTCGAACAGGATGTGCGCCCAATCCTTGAACTTGTCGCTCGCAGCATCCTCGTACTTCAGGCGCGTCACCAGCGGGTGCTGCGGGTTGATTTCGAGGATAGGCTTGGACTCCGGCGCAGCCTGGCCGGCCGCTTTCAGCATGCGCAGCAGGTTGCCGGACAGCTCGTGCTCGTCCGCCACCAGGCAGGCCGGCGAGTCGGTCAGGCGGAAGGTGACGCGCACTTCCTTGGCTTTGTCGGCCAGCGCTTCCTTCATCTTGCCGACCAGTTCCTGGTACTGGGTCTCGGTCTCGGCGTGTTCCTTCTTCTCGGCCTCGTCCTCCAGTTTGCCCAGGTCCAGGCCGCCCTTGGCGACGGAGTGCAGTTCCTTGCCCTCGAAGTCGTTCAGGAAGGACAGCATCCACTCGTCCACGCGGTCGGTCAGCAGCAGCACTTCGACGCCCTTCTTGCGGAAGATTTCCAGGTGCGGCGAGTTCTTGGCGGCAGCGTAGCTGTCGGCGGTGACGTAGAAGATCTTGTCCTGGCCTTCCTTCATGCGGCCCACATAGGCTTCCAGCGACACGTCCTGCACATCGCTGTCGTTGTGGGTGGAGGCGAAGCGCAGCAGCTTGGCCAGGCGTTCCTTGTTGGCGAAGTCTTCGCCGATGCCCTCTTTCAGCACCTGGCCGAATTCGCTCCAGAAGGTGGCGTACTTGTCCTTCTTGTCCTGCTCTTCGGCGTTGGCCAGTTCCTCCAGCATGCCCAGCACGCGCTTGGTCGAGCCTTCGCGGATGGCTTTCACGTCGCGCGACTCCTGCAGGATTTCACGCGACACGTTGAGCGGCAGGTCGGCCGAGTCGATCACGCCTTTCACGAAGCGCAGGTAGGTCGGCATCAGCTGCTCGGCGTCGTCCATGATGAAGACGCGCTTGACGTACAGCTTGATGCCGCCGCGCTTGTTGCGGTCCCACAGGTCGAACGGCGCCTTGGCCGGGATGTACAGCAGCTGGGTGTACTCGCTGCGGCCTTCCACCCGGTTGTGGGTATGGGTCAGCGGCGCGCCGAAATCGTGCGAGACGTGCTTGTAGAACTCGTCGTACTGCTCCTGCGTGATCTCGTTCTTGCTGCGGGCCCACAGGGCGCTGGCCTGGTTGATGGTTTCCAGCTCGTCCGAGCCATCCTTTTTCATCAGGATCGGCAGCGAGATGTGGTCGGAATACTTGCGGATGATGGATTTCAGCTTCCAGTCGTTCAGCAGCTCGTCCTCGCCTTCGCGCAGGTGCAGGATGATGTCGGTGCCGCGGCCGGCTTTCTCGATCTGCTCCACCGAGTAGTCGCCCTCGCCGGCCGACTCCCAGCGCACGCCTTCGCTGGCGGCCAGGCCGGCGCGGCGCGATTCGACGGTGATCCTGTCGGCCACGATGAAGCCGGAGTAGAAGCCGACGCCGAACTGGCCGATCAGGGCGGCGTCTTTCTGCTGGTCGCCGGACAGGCGGCCGAAGAACTCTTTGGTGCCCGACTTGGCAATGGTGCCGAGGTGGGAAATCGCCTCGTCGCGGCTCATGCCGATGCCGTTGTCGGAAATGGTGATGGTGCGGGCTTCCTTGTCGAAGCTGACCTTGATTTTCAGTTCATGGTCGTCGCCGTACAGCGCGTCATTGTTGATCGCCTCGAAACGCAGCTTGTCGGCGGCGTCGGAAGCGTTCGAGACCAGCTCGCGCAGGAAGATTTCCTTGTTCGAATACAGCGAATGGATCATCAGCTGCAGCAGCTGCTTGACTTCCGCCTGGAACCCCATGGTTTGTTTATTTTCTGCCATTTTTACCTCAATAGTCTTGTGGATATGTTTCCAAAGGCGGTAATTGGGGCCGCTGCAAGCGATTTCAAGGGGCGGTAACGTTTCAAAAAAACAACCTTGTGATAGACAACCAGAAGTCATTCTCTTAGCATGGATTCAACAGAAGCGCCGGAGACACTGTGATCAACCAGGGCCTGCTGCACACCAACCTGCCGAAGGACACTTCGGATGCTTCCATGGTGCGCTGGATGCGCCTGGTGCTGGCCGTGGCCTGCCTGTTCACCCTGGTGGTGGAACCGGCCGGCCGCGCCGACTTGCTGTCGCTCGGCGTGTTCATCGCCTACGTGCTGCAGAGCGTGACCCTGCTGCTGCTGGCCAACCGCTCCATCCTGGTGCGCAGCAAGCTGGTGTACTGGCTCGACGTTGGGTGGTTCACCCTGATGGTGTATGTCACCGGTGGCGATTCCAGCTTTTATTTCCTGCTGTTTTTCTTCGCCATCCTGACCTCGGCCTTCAGCCACGGTTTCGAGGAAGGCGCGCGCATCACCATGGTGGCCTCGCTGGCCTTCGCCTTCACTTCGCTGTACACGCACAGCGAGGCGGAGATCGCACTGCTGATGCTGCGCGCCACCTTCCTGCTGGCCCTGGGCTATATGATCGCGCACTGGGGCGGCATGGCCATGATCCAGCGCCAGCGCTTGGCGCTGATGCATGCGGTGAGCCAGATGTCGAACCCGCGCTTCGGGGTGGACCGCACCATCAGCTCGGTGCTCGAACAGACGCGCCAGTTCTACCATGCCCACAGCTGCATCCTGCTCATGCATGAAAACAACGCCGCCAGCTGGACCCTGCGCGCGGCCAACGCCGCCAATGCCGGGCGCCCGATCCACGCCAGCACCCTGGCGCCGGACGCCGCCGCGCCGCTGCTGGTGTGCGGGGAGGACGCCATCCTGCTGCTGCGCCAGCCGCGCGGGCGCTGGCTGCGGCGCGTCATGCAGCTCAGGAGCTACGACCGCGAGCACCAGCGCTGGGTGGCCGAAGCGGCGGAAGCCGGCGAAACCCTGGCCGAACTGCTCGATGCGCGCTCGCTGATCGCGGTGCCGCTGCCGCTGCGGCGCGGTTCGGGACGGCTGATCGTGGTCTCGCAGCGCCACCATTTCTCCAAGTCCGACGCCCTGTTCCTGCTGCAGATCGCGGCCCAGGCCTTCCCGGTGATCGAAAACATCGAGCTGCTGGACCGCATGGCATCGGAAGCGGTGCTGCGCGAGCGCGAGCGCATCGCGCGCGACTTGCACGACACCACGATCCAGCCCTATATCGGCTTGCGCCATGGCGTCTCCGGCATCCGCCTGAAAGCCGACCCGGGCAACCCGCTGGTGCCGGACCTGGACAACCTGCTGGACATGACCTCGCAAGTGATCCGCGACCTGCGCAACTATGCCAAGAGCCTGCGCGGCGGGCTGGAAATGAAGGAGCCGGAACTGCTGATCGCGCTGCGGCGCCAGGCCACCCAGGTGCGCCAGTTCTACGACGTGCACATCAACGTGGAAACCAAGGGCGAGCTGCACATGAGCGACCGCCTGGCGGCCGAGGTGTTCCAGATCGTCAACGAGGGCATGAGTAATATCTGCAAGCACACAACGGCGCGCAACGGCTTCATCGAACTGGCCTGCACCGCCGGCCAGCTGACTGTGCGGATTGAGAATGAATGTTCGGGCCAGCCGGTGCTAGACTTTACTCCTAGCTCGATCGCTGAGCGCGCTGCCGCCCTGGGCGGCGTGGCGCGCGTCCAGCGCGGCCGCCAGAACAACACTGCAGTCCAGATCGTCATTCCGGTGTGAGGTAGACATGGCCCCGTCCGACAAACGAATCCGCATCATGCTGGTCGATGACCACAAGACCCTGCTGTGGGGTCTGGGCAAGCTGATTGAAAGCGAAGCCACGCACATGGTGGTGGTCGGCACGGCGCGCGACTGCGACAGCGCGCTGGCCATGGCAGCCGAGGTGGTGCCGGATGTGATCCTGCTCGATATCGACCTGGGCGGCACCTGCTCGCTCGACATCATGCCGCGCCTGCTGGCTGGCTGCAACGGCGCGCGCGTGCTGGTGCTGTCCGGCACGCGTGACCGCGAGCTGCTGGACAAGGCGGTGATGCTGGGCGCGCGCGGCGTGGTCAGCAAGGACGAGCCGGCGGAGACCGTGCTGAAGGCCATCGAAAAGGTCTACCAGGGCGAACTGTGGCTCGATGGCCCCATGCTGAGCCGCGTGTTCGAAGCCATGCGCAACCCGCAGGCGACGCGGCGCCAGGACCCCGATATGGACAAGATTGCCCAGCTGACCGCCAAGGAAAGGCGCATCTGCAGCCTGATTGCAACAGGTGGCGGCGCAGTGAACAAGGCTTTGGCGCAACAGTTATTTATCTCCGAACACACTTTGCGCAACCATTTGACGGCCATCTACCATAAGCTCGGCGTGTCCAACCGGCTTGACCTGTACGTGTTCGCGACCAAGCATCGGCTCGACCAGGCCGACCTGTAGTAGTTCCCCCGCCTGCTGGCCCCTAGCGGCAGTAGCGCCGAAAATATTTCTTCCTGCACATCTTCATTGAACCGGGACAAATGTCCCGAATTGTCACAGAAAAAAGTGACAGCTGTCCTGCACACAAAAGGACATCTGTTTGATGGAAGTCAAAGTGCCCACGCCTAAAGTGAACTCATCAGCACGGCAGACATGTCGGCTGAGACTAGAACCAGGCAAGGCCAACACAACCATGTCCGGAGTACAGCATGCGTGATCCATTACTGCCCACGGAAGTCGACAGCTTCATCAGCGATGAACGGGGTGGCATGTTTTACGAATATGTACTTGTAGCCTCACTGACAGTTGTCGTCGGCATCATTGTGCTTCTGGCGCTTGGAAAAGGCAGGTAAAGCGGGCTGGGTTCCGTGGAGCTGCAAACACTTTGGTGCAATTCATTACATAAGTCCTGAAAGGAATCATCATGAAAGCCATTCAAAAATTCATCCGCGATGAACAAGGCGTGACCGCTATCGAATATGGCCTGATCGCCGCCCTGATCGCCGTGGTGATCATTGCTGCCGTCAAGCTGGTCGGTACCGAACTGGACAAGACCTTCGACAAGATCGGCAGCAAGCTGCAAACCGCCAACAGCTAAGCAATACGTGCCTGTGCCCGGGGAAGTTCCCCCACTTTCCCGGGCGTTTTTTTTCCCTTGGTTCGGGAGGATGATCGTGCAGAACCCCATCGAACGCTTCCTCCGCAATGACAGCGCCGTCACCGCCATCGAGTACGCCCTGCTGGCCGGACTGATCGCGGTCATCATCGTCGCCAGCATCACCTTTGTCGGCACGCAAGTGCAAGCCCTTTTCAACTACGTGTCATCCAAAGTCGACCAGGCCATATCATGAGCGCCGTCCTCACCACGCCCATCGCAGCCCGCGGCCTGTTGCTGCGCAAGCTGTTCGCCGAACACGCCGTGCTGCTGTCGGTGGTGGCCGTCCACTTCTGCGTGGCGCTGGCCCTGTGCTGGGCCTTCCCGGATAAATACCGCCAGAACCTGCAGCTGCCAGGCTATCTTGGCAGCCTGGCCATGGGCCTGGTGTTCGCCCTGTGCGGCTATACGATTTATGTGATGGTCTTCAAACGCCCGGCGCAGCTGGTGCGCTACCTGCGCCAGCACCTGGCCGCCTACCTGACCATGGAGCGCCTGCTGTTCGCCGTGCCGGTGCTGGCCATGATCCCGCTGTTTGCCGCCAGCTTCACCGTGGTGAAAGCCGCCGTGCCGATGTTCCAGCCCTTCGCCTGGGATGCGCGCCTGGCCGCCGCCGACGCCTGGCTGCATTTCGGCCGCCAGCCATGGGAGTGGCTGCAGCCGGTGTTCGGCTCGCCGCTGATGACGGCCGTCGTCAACTACAACTACCACCTGTGGTTCTTCATCATGTTCGCCACCATCTACTGGCTGGCCTTCAATATGGAGCGGCGTGCGCTGCGCATGCAGTTCATGCTGAGCTTCGTGCTGAGCTGGATCGTGCTGGGCAATGTCGTGGCCCTGTTCTTCTCCTCGGTCGGCCCCTGTTATTACGGCCATGTGGTGGCCGGCGCCGATCCCTTCGCGGCGCAGATGGCGCTGCTGCGCGAGGCGGACAAGACCATCCCGGTGCTGGCCCTGCAGGTGCAGGACATGCTGTGGACCGACTACACCACCAATTCCGGCCACAATGCCTTGAGCATTGCCGCCATGCCGAGCATGCACGTCGGCACCGCCGTGCTGCTGTCCCTGCTGGGCTGGCGCCTGAACCGCGCCGCCGGCATCGCCCTCACCGTTTTCGCCGTCCTGGTCATGGTCGGTTCGGTACACCTGGCCTGGCATTACGCGCTGGACGGCTATGTGGGCGGCCTGGGCGCCTGGATCATCTGGCATATCAGCGGCCGCATCGTGCAACGGAGCGCGCCATGATGGATGTGCGCAGCGCCGTGCCCGCCCTGCTGCTGGCCATCCTGCTGGCGTGGGCCGTTGCCACCGATGTGCGCAGCCGCCGCATCCCCAACCAGCTGGTGCTGGCGGGCCTGCTGGCCGGCCTGGCGCTGCAGGCCACGGTGACGCCGGGCGCGGGCCTGTTCAGCGAACCGTTTGGCGCGCTGGGCTTCCTGAAGGGCCTGGCCGGCATGGCCCTGGGCCTGCTGCTGTTGCTGCCGATGTATGCGCTGGGCGCCATGGGTGCCGGCGACGTCAAGCTGATGGCCGCCATCGGCGCCTTCCTCGGCCCGCTCGACACGCTGGGCGCCGGCCTGTCCAGCGTGCTGGCCGGCGGCGTGCTGGCCCTGCTGGTGGCGCTGTTCCAGGGCAGCCTGCGCAAGGTGGCCGGCAACGTCAAGCTCATGGTGCTGGGCAGCGTGCTGCGCGGCCTGGCCGGCGGCAGCGCCCGCGTCGATGCCCCGGTCACCGCCACCGGCCAGCTGCCTTACGCGGTGGCGATTGCCACCGGCACCGTGGCTTACCTGTTGTCGACCCGCTACTTCGGCTGGAGCATGCTATGACCCACACCCCACTCCTCGGCTCGCGCGCCGTCAACGTGCTGGCCACCACGGCGCTGGCCTGCATCTGGCTGCTGTTCTCGCTGGCCCACTGGCGCGCCTTCCAGGCCAGCGGCGACTGGAGCTACCTGCTGTTCGTGGCCTCGGAAACGCTGGTGGCCGTGCTGTTCGTGCTGCGCTCGGAGCCGGCCGCGGTCTCGCACTCGCCGCTGGACTGGACGCTGGCCATCGCTTCCACCGGCGCCCCTTTCCTTTTCATCCCTGCCGCCGAACAGGCCTTGCTGCCGGCGGCGCGCGTGCTGATGGTGGCGGCCATCGCCATCCAGATCGCCGGCCTGCTCTCGCTCAACCGCAGCTTCGGCCTGGTGGCGGCGCGGCGCGTGATCAAGACCCGCGGCATGTACCGCCTGATCCGCCATCCGCTGTATGCCAGCTACCTGCTCGGCTACGTGGGCTATGTGCTGTCGAACACCAGCACCAGCAACGTCCTGGCCTGCCTGGCCGCCGCCGCGCTGCTGGTCGCGCGCCTGTACCGCGAGGAGCGCTTCCTGGCGCGCGACAGCGACTATGTGCTGTACATGCGCCGCGTGAAGTACCGCGTCCTGCCACTGGTCTATTGAAAGGGGCCCGCCATGCCTGCCGACTTTGAAGAACCAAGCAAGCGCCCCTGGGCCGACGACCCGCTGCGCGTGCCCGCCCCGCGCACGGTGGAGGAGACCGGCCTGCCCTTCCTGCTGCTGGTGGAGCTGACCTCCAAGATCCTGTACCAGCGCGGCCAGATCAAGCTGAACGAGCTGGCCAGCCACCTCAAGCTGCCGCTGTCGGTGCTGGACCCCGTGATCGCTTTCATGCGCACCGAGAAGCTGATCGAAATGATGCGGCGCGGGATCAGCAACACCGATGCCGACATCGTCTACAACCTGACCGACGCCGGCCGCGCCCGCGCCGCCGAGTTCGTGCGGCGCGACGCCTATGCCGGCGCGGCCCCGGTCACCTTTGCCGACTACGCCGAGCGCGTGAAAGGCCACAGCGTGGCGCAAATGCGCATCAAGCGCGACGACATCCGCAAGGTGTTCAACGGCATCGTCGCCAGCCCCGCCGTACTGGACCAGCTGGGCGCCGCCATGAACTCCGGCCGCGCCATCTTCGTGCACGGTCCGGCCGGCAGCGGCAAGACCTACCTGGCCGAGCGCCTGAACGGCCTGCTCAACGGCCAGATCGCGGTGCCGCACGCGCTGCTGGTGGACGGCGACATCATCCCCGTGTTCGACCCGGTGGTGCATACCGCGATCGAAGACAGCGCGCCGCCCGGCATGCTGTTCGACCGCCGCACGCCGCGCGACCAGCGCTGGGTGCGCAGCCAGCGCCCGGCCGTGATCTGCGGCGGCGAGCTGACGCTGGACATGCTGGACCTGCGCTTCGACCCGACCACCCGCCTGTACCAGGCGCCGCCGCACCTGAAGGCCAATGGCGGCATCTTCATCATCGACGACCTGGGGCGCCAGCGCTGCTCGCCGGTGGAGCTGATGAACCGCTGGATCGTGCCGATGGACCGCCAGGTCGACTACCTGTCGCTGCAGAACGGCTATAAGTTCCCGGTGCCGTTCGACGTGGTGGTGATCTTCTCCTCCAACCTGCCGCCCGACTCGCTGGCCGACGGCTCCTTCCTGCGCCGCCTGGGCTACAAGATCCACGTCGGCCCGCTGCAGCCGGAGCAGTACGAGACCGTGTTCCGCCAGGTGTGCCAGCGCTACTCGGTGCCGTTCGACGCCGAAACCTTCGCCTGGCTGATGCGCCACCACCAGCTGCAGCAACGGCCGCTGATGGCCTGCTACCCGCGCGACCTGATCTCGCAACTGCGCGACCTGGCCGCCTATGAAGGACGCCTGCCAACGCTCGATGTCGGATCGCTGGAGTGGGCCTGGAACAACTATTTTGCAGCTGCGTGACTAGGGGAAAATCATGAGGAATACGCGAGCAATGATCATGATGGTGGTAGCCATCGCACTGGCCTTCGTGGCGGTGGTGGTGGCGGCGCGCTGGATCAACGCGCAAGCCACCGGCAACACCGCCAAGGTCGCGGTGGCGCAGGTCGACATCAGCCTGGGCGCGCGCATCACGCCCGACATGGTGCGCCTGGTGGACTGGCCGGCCTCGGTGCAGCCGCCCGGCGCCATCAAGGACGACAAGCTGCTGGAGTCGCGCGTCACCAAGAGCAGCATCACGCGCGGCGAACCTATCCTGGAGAGCAAGCTGGCGCCGCCCGGCACCCAGGGCGGCCTGTCGGCGGTGGTGGCCGAAGGCAAGCGCGCCATGACTGTGCGCGTGAACGACGTGGTGGGCGTGGCCGGCTTCGCCCTGCCCGGCAACTATGTCGACATCCTGGTCAACACCCAGGAAGAAGGGCCGCGCGCCAACAAGGACCCGACCATCTCCAAGATCGTGCTGGAGCGCATCCTGGTGCTGGCCGTGGCGCAGGAATCCTCGCGCGACGAGACCAAGCCGAAGGTGGTGAACGCCGTCACGCTGGAGCTGACGCCGGAGCAGGTGGAGAAGCTGGACCTGGCGCGCAGCGTCGGCAGCCTGTCGCTGGTGCTGCGCAACCAGGTCGACCCCAACCCGGCCCTGACCAGCGGCGCCACCAAAACCAGCCTGCTCGGCCCGCAAGTGGCGGCAGCCCCGGCGCCGGCGCCGAAAGCCGCCGCACCGGCGCCCAAGCCGGCCCCGGTGCGCAAGGTCGCCACCGTGCCGGCGCCGGGGGTGAAAGTAGAAGTGATCAAAGGACTGGATCGCAGCAGCCAACAATTCTGAACGGAGCCTACCCATGAAACGGATCAGCACTGCTGTACCAGCCATCCTCGGCGCCCTGTTCGCCGTGCCCGCCCTGCTCCCGCCCGCCGCCGCGCAAGTGGCGGCCGAAGCAGCCGTGGTGACGCAGCAACCGAAGGCCAAAGCCAAGGCCAGGCCGGCCATGGAGGCCAAGGCGCCGGGCACGCTGCCGGTGACCGAGGGCCGCACCGAGCTGGCGCCGGCCATGCAGCTGGCCGAGGGCAAATCCAGCATCGTTCGCCTGCAGCATCCGGCCGCGCGCGTGGCGGTGGGCGACGCCCGCATCGCCGACGTGATCCTGCTCAATCCGAAAGAACTGTACATGCTGGGCCGCACGGTCGGCACCACCAACCTGATCCTTTGGCAAAAGACCGGCGATACCATCATCGCCGACCTGACCGTCAGCACCGACGTGGCGACGCTGCAGGACGGCGTCGACAAGCTGACCGGCCAGAAAGGCATGGTCAAGGTGACCCCGGCGGCCGACTCCATCATGCTGAGCGGCGTGGTGCCCGACGTGGTAATGGCCGACCATGTGCTGCAGCTGGCCAACGCCTTCATCTCGCGCGCGCGCCCGTCCGGCGGCGGCCCGGGCGCGGCCAGCCCCGGCGCCAGCGGCGGTGGCGGCAACGCGCAGGGCGAAGGCGGCATCTCGATCAAGATCATCAACATGATGACGGTGGCGGCGCCGCAGCAGGTGATGCTGGAGGTGAAGGTGGCCGAGGTCTCCAAATCGCTGGTCGACCAGCTGGGCGCCAGCATCGGCGCCAGCCACGCCATCGGCAACTGGACCTACACCCTGCTGTCCAACCTCCTGACCGGCAACCCGGGCCTGCTGGACGCCTTCAACCGGCGCAACGGCAACTTCCTCACCATCGACGCGCAAAAGCGCGACGGCCTGGTGAAGATGCTGGCCGAGCCGAACGTGATGGCCATCAGCGGCCAGGAAGCCTCGTTCCTGGCCGGCGGCCGCATCTACATCCCGGTCTCCTCGACCCCGGAAGGCGGCTTCACCCGCGTCACGCTGGAAGAGAAGGAGTTCGGCGTGGCCGTCAAGTTCACCCCGACCGTGCTGGCCGACGGCCGCATCAACCTGAAGGTGGCGCCGGAAGTGTCGGAGCTGAACAAAGAGGGCGTGGGCATTTCCGCCAGCGGCGTGAACGGCGTCGCCATCCTGCCCTCCTTCACCACCCGCCGCGCCTCCACCGTGGTGCAGCTGTACGACGGCCAGAGCTTCGCCATCGGTGGCCTGATCAAGAACAGCACCACCACCAATATCAAGGCGCTGCCGGTGCTGGGCGAGGTGCCGGTGCTGGGCGCCCTGTTCCGCTCCAACGACTTCCAGAACGACCGCTCGGAGCTGGTGTTCGTGATCACGCCGCGCCTGGTCAAGCCGCTGCCGCCCGACTTCGCCGAGCGCCTGCCGACCGCCCAGGTCACCGACCCAAGCCGCGTCTCGCGCATCATGAACGGCAAGCTGGAAGGCCCGCCGCCGCAAGAGAATAAACCGCAGAACCAGCCCGCCAAGCCAGCCGGCAGCGGCGGCTTTGACCTGAACTAGGAGCCCACCATGAACCCATCCTTCCTGCGCGCCGCTGGCACCGCCCTGCTGCCCCTGACGCTGGCCGCCTGCGCCGCCCCCGCGCCGCACGCCGACCAGGTGCTGGGCCGCTCGTTGACCGACATGAAAAATGCCCAGGTCATCAACCCCGGCGCCGACCGCAATATGGCCACCGCCAGCGGCATGCCCGCCGCCACCGCCAAGCTGGGCTACGACCAGTACCTGAAGTCGTTCAAGGCGCCCGAGAAGACCAGCGGCTTCACCATCGGTCTGGGTAAATAGGAGGCCAGCCATGTTCAAGCCCGTCCTGAATCGCATCGATCGCACGTATCGCAAGCAGCAACGCGGCGCCATCGCGGTGATGACGGGCTTGCTCATGCTGCTGGTGCTGGTCCCGGTGGCCGGCCTGGTGCTCGACCTGGGCCACCTGTACATCGTCAAATCCGAGCTGCAGAACCTGGCCGACGCCTCGGCGCTGGCGGCGGCCAAGGACCTGGACAACAGCACGGCCGGCGTCAACAAGGCGGTGGCCACCGGCAAGGCGCTGGCCCTGAAGAACCGCTACGACTTCGGCAGCACCATGACGCTGCAGGACGCCAACTTCCGCTTCGGCCCCACGCCCGACGGCCCCTGGTATTCGGTGGCCGACACGCAAACCAATCCGGCCGGGCGCAGTTTCGTCGAAGTCGACACGCGCAGCGGCGGCAGCGGCACCAGCATCAACACCTACCTGATGCGCGTGGCCGGCCGCAACACCACCGAGACCTACGGCTCCGCCGTCGCCGGCCGCTACACCAACACCGTGACGCCGATCGGCATCTGCGCCGTCGATCCGACCACCCGCAGCGCCAGCTACAACTACGGCACCTTCACCGAACTGGTGGAATACGGTTTCCGCCGCGGCGTTACTTACAACGTCTTCGAACTGGGTTCGCTGGGCGGCGCAACGTCCGACCCTTACCAGATCAACCCGATCAACTCGCCGCCCGGCGCCTGCAACGCCGGCAACAGCTCGGCCAACATCACGGCACCCTTCATGTGTGTCGGCAACAGCGCCGTGCTGCCAACCGGCGTCGGCCAGGTGTATACCAATACCGGCATGACATCCTCGCTCGACAAGGCCCTCAACTCGCGCTTCAACGACTACAGCGGCGGCTCGCAGTGCGACCCCTCGTCCGCGCCGCCCGATGTCAACGTCAAGGAATACCCGTGCAAGGCGGGCGGCACCGACTGCGTCAACAACAACAGCAACAACATCGCCACCACGCCGCCAATCAACTGGATGGAGACTGGCCTGAACAACCTGCCCAGCCAGATGGGGATATCCACCGTCACCAGCGGCACCTTGTCCACCCCGCGCTACGCCATGCCGGCGGAAGCTTCGGCTGCCAGTTCCGCCACCAAGATCTGGCCCACCGTATCGGCAGCGGCTGGCGTGGCACGACTGCCCAGCGGTTCGGCGCCATTCGCCAACTATGGCCCGCTGTGGTCCTACGGCCGTCCGGTACAAAGCAATGGCAGCACCCTCATTACCCCGGCCCAGGCCAACGGCACCATCGGGACCAATGTAGTGGGCACCGACAAGCTGATGTACGGCCAGGTCGGCGCCGGCGTGACGGACTACCTGACCGAAGCAAACTACCCGACCAGCGTCGGTACCGGCTTCAGCGCCAGCGACCCGCCCTCGCCCTACAACCAGACCGGCAACAGCAACTACTTCGTCGCCCCGACCGGCCGCACCGGCGTGGCCGACCGCCGCATCCTGAACATCGTGCTGATCGACTGCCGCACGCCGCCGGTTGGCAGCGGCGCCTGCGGCGTGATGAACGTGGTGGGCATCGGCAAATTCTTCATGCAGAAGAAGGCCGACTTCAGCGGCTCGCCGAAGAAGCTGTTCGTGGAATTCACCGGCCTGGTGGAGCCGGTGCCCTCGTCCGAAGTCAAACTGTACAAGTGAACGCCATGGTCCCACGTCCAACAAGCAGGCAGTCCGGCGTCGCGCTGATCGAGTTTGCGCTGGTGGCTGTCGTCCTGGTCGTGCTGCTGGCCGGGATCTTTGAACTCGGCCGCGCCTTCTGGTACTACGACGCGCTGAGCAAGGCCACGCGCGACGGCGCGCGCGCCATGAGCGTAGCCAAGGCCGCCACCATCAATTCGGTCGGCGTGCCCGCCGCCAAGACCCTGGTGGCCAACGCCGCCATCGCCGCCGGCATGAACACTTTCAATTCCAGCTACGTCACCGTGACCTGCCTGGACACCAGCTACAACGACACCACCTGCGCCGACGGCATGACCACGCTGGGCGGCGTGCGGGTGGAGATCACCGGCTACGCGGTCAGCATCGGCCAGACCGTGCCGCTGATCGGCAACGCCGTGCGTGTCATCAACCTGACCCCGCGCACCACCATGCGCCACATGCTGTGAGGCCAGCCATGAAACGCCCGACCATCCCGCCCACCCTGCCGCGCCAGCGCGGCGCCACCATTGTCGAATTCGCGCTGGTCAGCATGCTGTTCTTCACCCTGGTGCTCGGCATCGTTGAACTGGGCCGCATGATGTACCTGTATAACACCATGCAGGAAGTGACGCGCCGCGGCGCGCGCGAAGCGGTGATCCGCTGGGTCGACCAGAGCGCCGCCATCAAGAGCGCGGCCCTGTTCGGCGGCAGCAGCGTGCCCGCCGCGCCCGAAGTCGGCACCAGCAACATTACCATCAAGTACCTGAACGCCGCCGGCAATGAAGTCATCAACACGCCGCTCGATGCCGGCGACAATATGTCGGCCTGCAACGACGCGCTGCGCGTCAACGACTGCATCTACAGCGTCAGCGTCTCGCTGGACAACGTCACCTTCGTCCCCGTGGTCAGCCTGTTCGGCATGCTGAACATCGCCATGCCGTCCACCAAGGTTGTCATGTATGCCGAGAGCCTCGGCTTTACCAACTGAGCGCCATCATGAAGATCACCGCCATCTCCAGCAACGACAAGCAACTGTTCGAGATCGCCCGCATCCTGCGCGAGCGCAGCCAGGCCGACCAGGTCGACGTGCTGCCCGGCCTGCTGGACAAGCTGCCGCGCTTTGACGGCGGCGCGCCGGACCTGCTGCTGGTGGCGCAGCCGCTGCTGAGCGGCGAGGACCTGGACCGGCTGGAAACGCTCGGCGTGCAGCACCCCGACATGGCCATCATCCTGGCCTGCCAGCAGCAGACGCCCGACTTCCTGCTGCAGGCCATGCGCGCCGGCGTGCGCGAAGTGATGCCGATGCCGATCGAAAGCAGCGCCCTGCAGTCGGCCGTGCGCCGCATCGACGAGAAGCGCAGCTTCAGCACCCGCGCGCTGGGCAAGGTGCTGGCCTTCATCTCCTGCAAGGGCGGCAGCGGCGCCACCTTCCTGGCCGCCAACCTGGGCTACGCCCTGGCCGCCGCCGAGGGCAAGAAAGTGGCCCTGTTCGACTTCAACCTGCAGTTCGGCGACGCCTCGCTGTTCGTCTCCGACCAGCGCCCGGCCGCCAGCGTGGCCAGCGTGGCGCAGCAGATCCACCGCCTGGACGCCTCGCTGCTGTTCTCCAGCATGGTGCAGGTGACGCCCAACTTCCACGTGCTGGCCGCGCCGGACGACCCGACCCAGGCCAACGACGTGCACCCGGAGCATGTGGACGCCCTGCTGCGCCTGGCGCGCCAGCACTACGACTTCATCCTGCTCGACATCGGCCGCAGCCTGGACGCCGTCTCGGTGCGCGCGCTGGACCAGGCCGACATGATCTTCCCCATCCTGCAGGCCACGCTGCCCTACATCCGCGACGGCAAGCGCCTGCTGCAGGTATTCCGTTCGCTCGACTATCGCAAGGACAAAATCCACCTGATCGTCAACCGCCATTCGAACAACGGCGACATCCGCCTGCGCGACTGCGAGCAAGCCTACGGCATGGACATGTTCCGCACCATCCCCAACCACTATGAAGCAGCTGCCGCCTCGGTCAACCAGGGCGTGCCGATCCTGCAGCTGCAGCGCACCAGCCCGATTTCCAAGGCCTTGCAGGACCTGGCGCGTACCCTGGCCGGCGACAGCAGCACCGAGTCGCGCGGCTGGCTTTCCCGCATCCTGCAGCGCGCCTAGCCCCGCGCCGCCCTTAGCCCATGGAGCCGACCATGCAGATCCCAGCCCAAACCCTCCGCAACCGCCTGGGCGCCACGCCGCCCATCAACGGCAATGTCGCCAGCCTGCGCAACGCCGAAGCGATCGACAACCGCGCCTACCAGCAGCTGAAGCACCGCATCCACCAGACCCTGCTCGACCGGGTCGACCTGGAGAGCATGCAGCGCCTGACCCAGGACCAGATCCGCGACGAGTTGAAGATCCTGGTCGAGCGCCTGCTGGAAGAGAACATGGTGGTGATCAACGACAGCGAGCGCCGCACGCTGACGCGCGACATCCAGTACGAGGTGCTGGGCTTCGGGCCGCTGGAGCCGCTGCTGGCCGACCCCAATGTCTCCGACATCCTGGTCAACGGCGCCCGCCAGGTGTACGTCGAGCGCAAGGGCTGCCTGGAGCTGACCGCCGTCACCTTCAACGACGACGCGCACCTGATGAAGATCATCGACAAGATCGTCTCGCGCGTGGGCCGCCGCATCGACGAATCGAGCCCGATGGTGGACGCCCGCCTGCCGGACGGTTCGCGCGTCAACGCCATCATCCCGCCGCTGGCGATCGACGGCCCGGTGCTCTCGATCCGCCGCTTCTCGGCCGACCCGCTCGGCATGGCGGAGCTGATCAGCTTCAATTCGATGACCGAGGCCATGGCCACCATCCTGCAGGCGCTGGGCAAGAGCAAGGTCAACATCCTGATCTCGGGCGGCACCGGCTCCGGCAAGACCACCATGCTGAACGCCATTTCGGGCTACATCAGCCACAGCGAACGCATCGTCACTATCGAAGACGCGGCCGAACTGCAGCTGCAGCAGCCGCACATCGTGCGCCTGGAAACGCGCCCGCCGAATATCGAGGGCAAGGGCGAAGTCACGCAGCGCGCGCTGGTGCGCAACGCCCTGCGCATGCGCCCCGACCGCATCATCCTGGGCGAGGTGCGCGGCGCCGAAGCGCTGGACATGCTGCAGGCCATGAACACCGGCCATGAAGGCTCGATGGCAACCATCCACGCCAACACCCCGCGCGACGCCCTGACCCGGCTGGAAAACATGATCAGCATGGGCGCCGCCGGCCTGCCAGTGAAGGCCATGCGCCAGCAGATCTCCTCCGCCATCGGCGTGGTGGTGCAGGTGGCGCGCCTGACCGACGGCAAGCGCAAGCTGATGTCGATCCAGGAGATCACCGGCATGGAAGGCGAGATGATCACCATGCAGGAGATCTTCTGCTTCAAGCAGACCAGCGTCGGCCCCGACGGCTCGGTGCAGGGCTATTTCAGCGCCACCGGGGTGCGGCCGCGCTTCGGCGAGCGCCTGCGCACGTTCGGCGTGACGCTGGCCGACGACATGTTCGACCCTACCGTGCAAAAGAGGATGTAAGCCATGGACTACCTCTATTACGCTACCGGCATCCTGGTGTTCCTGGCCGTGGTGCTGCTGATCGAAGGCATGTACCTGACCTGGAATTCGGCCAAGGGCCCGGAAGCCGAACGCATCGCGCGCCGCCTGCGCATGATGTCGGCCGGCGGCCATGTCAGCGGCGAAAGCCAGTCCATGATCAAGAAGCGCCTGCTCAGCGAATCGCCGCTGTTCCAGCGCCTGCTGCTGCAGATGCCGCGCGTGAGCCAGGTCGACCGCCTGCTGGAGCAGTCCGGCGTGACCTGGACCGTGTCGGACCTGATCGTGCTGTCGCTGATCAGCCCCGTGCTGGTGGGCGGACTGACGCTCTACCTGCGCCTGCCGGTGCCGGCCGTGCTGGCCCTGATGGCATTCTCCATCAGCCTGCCCCTGCTGTGGGTGCTGAATGCCAAGAGCAAGCGCCTGGAGAAAGTGGACCACCAGCTGCCCGATGCGCTTGACCTGATCGGACGCGCGCTGCGCGCCGGCCACGCCTTCCCGACCGCCATGAAGATGGTGGGCGATGAAATGAACGACCCGATCGCGGCCGAGTTCCGCGCCACCTTCGACGAGGTCAATTTCGGCATCTCGATGCACGATGCGCTGATGAACCTGGCCACGCGCGTGCCCAGCACCGACTTGCGCTATTTCGTGATTGCGGTGCTGATCCAGCGCGAGACCGGCGGCAACCTGGCCGAGCTGCTGGACAACATCAGCCGCATCGTGCGCGAGCGCATGAAACTGCTGGGCCAGATCCGGGTCCTGTCGGCGGAAGGCAAGATGTCGGCCTGGGTCCTGGGCCTGCTGCCCTTCGCCGCCGCCTTCATGATCCAGGTCACCAATCCCGGCTTCCTGTCGGTGCTGTACACCGACCCGGCCGGCCGCAAGATGGTGGCCAGCGCCATCGTCATGATGATCCTGGGCGTGTTCGCCATGCGCAAGATCATCCGCATCCGCGTCTAAGGAGAGCGCGCCATGTCCATCATCCAAATCGCCTTCCTGGCCCTGGTCTTCCTGCTGGTGTTCGGCAGCGCCTACCTGGTCATGTCGCGCTTCAGCGCCGACCCGGTGCAGGGCCGCCTGCAGCAGGTCACCGAGCGGCCGGCCGCCACCCGCCGCCGCGAACGCATCAACCCCAACCTGCTGGCGCGCATCGCCGCCTGGCTGGCGCCTGTCGCCAAGCTGTCCGGCGCCGAAAACGAGGAATGGGAGAAATCCGCGCTGCGTACGCGCTTCATGAATGCCGGCCTGCGCCACTCCTCGATGGGGGTGCTGTACTTCGCCGCCAAGACCACGCTGGCCATCATGCTGCCGCTGGCCCTGTATGGCTCGCTGGTGCTGATGAACTCCCGCGTGACCGGCAACAACCTGATGTTCTACCTGCTGCTGTCTGCCGCCGCCGGCTACTACCTGCCCAACTACCTGCTGCGCTGGGCGATCAGCCGCCGCCAGCTGGAGATCTTCGAATCGTTCCCCGACGCGCTGGACCTGATGACCGTGTGCGTGGAAGCCGGCCTGGCCATGGACGCCGCGCTGCTGCGCGTGGCCGACGAAATCGGCATCAAGAGCCCGATCCTGGCCGATGAACTGAACCTGGTCACGCTGGAGCTGCGCGCCGGCCTGGCCAAGGAGCGCGCCCTGCGCAACCTGGCGCTGCGCACCGGGGTCGAGGATGTGGATGCGCTGGTGGCCATGCTGATCCAGGCCGAGCGCTTCGGCACCAGCATCGCCGACTCGCTGCGCGTGCAGTCCGACCAGCTGCGCACGCGCCGCCGCCAGCGCGCCGAGGAAGCGGCCGCCAAGATTTCGCTGAAACTGCTGTTCCCCCTGATTTTCTTCATCTTCCCATCGCTGCTGGTGGTGTTGATGGGGCCTGCCTTCATTTCCATCTATCGCGTGCTGCTGCCAACCATGGCCGGCAACGGCTAAGAAAGGACTCGCCATGATCAAGCTCAAGCCAATCGCCCTGGCCGTCGTGGGTTGCGGCCTTCTGCAAGGATGCAATGCGCCGAATGCGCAGCGCCCGCTGGCCGTGTCGCCGGTGGTGCGCGGCGACCTGCCGGGCAACCAGGCTGCCAGCTGGAACCGGCTGGCCCGCTTCCACCACGAGCGCGGTCAACTGGCCCTGGCACTCGGCGCCTACGCGCAATCGCTGGCCCTGGACGTGCACCAGCTCGAAGCACGCAACGCGGTGGCGGTGATCGAGGCGCAGCAAGGCAACCTGGAATCCGCCCGCCGCGCCTTGGTGGCCCTGGTCAACGACTATCCGGCCGAAGCGCAGCCGCACACCAACCTGGGCTACGTCCAGCACCTGATGGGCGACCATGCCGGCGCCGCGCAAACCCTGCGCCGCGCCATGGCGCTGGGCGCCGGCCCGAAAGCCTTCCAGAACCTGCAACTGGCCGAAGCATCCCTGCGCGGCAGCCCGCTGCCAGCCGCCGACCAGCCACAGCTCGCCGCCGCCCCGGCGCCCGCGCAGCCCCCCGCGCCAGCGCCCGCCCCCACCGCTGTTCCAAGCGCCGAGCCAAGCGCTGAGCCATCAGCTACCGCGCCGGCCATCGCCGCAGCCGCTCTACCAGCGCGCGCGCCAAGCGTGATCGCGCCCGCCCCGATGCCGGCGCCAGCCAAGGCGGCTGCACCCAACGTCATGGCGGCAGCACCCGCTGCCGCCCTTGCCCCGGCCGCGCAAACCGCCGCCCCGGCCGCCGTCGCGCCAGCAATGGCCACGGCCGCGCCGGCGGCGGATGCGCGGACCATTGCGGCGCCACTGACCGTCCTGCCCACCTCCGCCCGCGAAATCGGCAGCCACATGGAGCTGGTCAAAGTCGCCAGCAACATCTACGAACTGAAAACCCGCGTCGCCAGCGACCCGGTGCCGGCACCGGCAGCGAAAGTCCCGCCGTCCCCCGCGCTGGCCGCCGCCGCACCGAAGCCGGCCGAACAAGCCGTCCCGCAGGCCACCAAACTGGCCATGGCCCGCCTGGAAGTCGCCAACGGCAACGGCGTCACCGGCATGGCGCGGCGTTTCCGCCACCTGCTGGGCGCCATGGGCATCCCGGTCGACCGCCTGAGCAACGACAAGCCGTACAAGCAGGTGTCGACCACCATCCAGTACAGCCCTGGCTTCGAAAAGCAGGCCGCCAGCCTGCAGAAGGCGCTGCAAGGCAAAGCGCAACTGGCCAGCAGGCAGCTTACCGGTAGCGACGTGCGCCTGGTGCTGGGCAAGGACGCCAGCCAAAGCCTGGCCGCCGCCACCGAAGCCGCCGGCCTGTCGCTGGTCGCCGTGCACGACGACGACAGCAACTGATCCAAGCCATACCCGAGTCAAACTCTAAAAGGGGTCGCACATGTTGACGCAAATGAGGTTGAGCAGCGTAATGAACTTCCTGTTGGCCTGCCTGCTGGCGGGCTTGATGGCGGCCTGCGGAGGCGGCGGCAGCGTCAATGACGGCTGCGTCAACGTCGACCCGTCGCGCCCCGGCACCCTGCCTGGCTGCGGCACCAGCACCAACCCGGGAACCGGCACATCCACCAATGCAACGATCACCCTCAGCCTGGTCGACAGCGCCGGCGCACCGCTGCTCAACCTGATGCCCGACATGCCGGGCGTGGTGAAAGTGGTGCTGAAGGACGCCCGCTCCACCGCCGTGGCGGACGCCGTCGTCTCGTTCACCACCACCGACAACACCGCCGTCCTCTCCCCCTCCAGCGGCACCGCGCTGACCGACGCCAACGGCGCCGCCAGCATCAAGCTGGCGCCGGGCACCCAGGCCGGCGCCTTCACGCTGACCGCAAGCGCCACCGTGGCGGGCGTTGCCGTCAAGGCCACCAAGTCCTATACCGTCAGCTTCCCGGCCCTGACCCTGAGCGACATGGTCATTACGCCAGCAACGCTGTCGGCCGGCGGCAACGCCAGCGTGACGCTGTCCGTCAAGAGCGGCACCACCAACTACACCCAGCCGGTTTCGGTCGCCTTCACCTCGGCCTGCGTAGCGAGCGGCAAGGCCACGATCGGCTCCCCGGTCGTCACGCAGAATGGCACCGCCGTCGCCAGCTACACCGACAAGGGCTGCGGCACCACCGATACCGTGACGGCCACCGTGGTAGTGCCCAATGCCACACTGACCAAGTCCGGCACCATCAATGTGCTGCCCGCCATTGCCGGCTCGATCAAGTTCCTCAGCGTCGACACCACCAATATCGCCCTCAAAGGCACCGGCGGCCTCGGCCGCCCCGAACATGCCACGCTGACTTACCAGGTGTTCGACAAGAACGGCATCCCGGTGGCGGGCAAGCTGGTCACCTTCCAGTTCGCCGATAACGGCGGTACCACCACCACTGGCGGCCTCGCCCTCAACCCGGTATCGGCCACCACCGCCGCCGATGGCACGGTCACCACCTCCGTCGCCGGCGGCACGGTGCCTACCTCGATCCGCGTCGTCGCCACCGTCGATGGATCGTCGCCGGCGCTCACCACCGTATCCAGCCACCTCGTGGTATCGAGCGGGGTTCCGGACATTGCGCACCTCACGATGGGCATCACCATCGGCAACTGCGAAGGCTGGGACTACAACCAGGAATGCGGCGTCATCGAAGTGCTGGCGGGCGACCACTTCAGCAACCTGGTCCCCGACGGCACCGTCGTCAACTTCAGCACCGAAGGCGGCGTGATCGAAGACTCCTGCAAGACTGTCAAAGGCCGCTGCCAGGTCAGCCTGTTCGCCGCCAATCCACGCCCAGCGAACGGCCAGCTCACGGTACTGGCCTATATGACCGGCGAAGAATCGTTCACCGATTCGAACGGCAACAACGTCTACGACCCTGGCGAACCGTTCACCGACCTGCGCCCGGACGCCTTCCGCGACGACAATGAAGACGGGGTCTGGTCGCCGGGCGAACCCTGCATCTCCAGCGTGCCCAACTCCACTTGCAGCGCCAGCGGCGACGGCGTCTACAACGGCGTGCTGCGCGTGCCCCAGGTGAAAAGCGCACAGGTGCAGTACATCTCCAAGCAGTTCGTGGCCCAGTTCTCCACCAGCAAAGCCAACATCACCTTTGGACCGGGCGCCATCACCTGTTCCAACGGCGGCACCACCGACGTCCAGGTCACCGTCGCCGACCTGAATGGCAACTGGATGCCGTTCAACACCGTGATCTCGTTCAGCACCCTGTTCGGCACCGTATCGACCACCGTCATCCCGGCGTCGGCCAAGGTCCCCAACGTGGTGCTGGGAGTGGGCGACCCTGTCAACCTGAAGACCTACACCGCCACGATCGCCTGCCCAACCCCGGCGGGAACCGGGCAGTTCATCGTCAAGGTCACCACGCCGCTCGGCGAAGAAACCATCGCCAAAAAGCAGATTAACTAAGCCCTCCCCAGCCCGAGCTGCAGGTGGCACCGGATCTCCGGCGCCTGCAGCTCGGCGCCTCGCCCCGCCCCTCCCCTGCAGCCCCTTATAATTGTTGCCTTGTGATAAAGTTTGCAACGGCACCAAGCGTTTGTGCTGGCCCTCGACGTCAGCGTCTGGCTTGACGGCCGAATTTTGATACGACGAATACATTGAGGAAGATGGAATGAAACTGGACGAGCACGCGCCGCGACTCGGATCGCAGGATACGGGAATAGCTGCAGGAGCAGCACCGTCGGCCGACATCCCAACTGAAATCGTTCTCGGCATCCTCGACCGGTATCAGGTGACTCTCGATACTCAAAGTTTTCCGGCAGCCCTATATGCCGAGTCGCTGATCTATATGCTCTACTGGTTCCATCGCTTGCGTGACCCGATTCGCAAGAATGACATCGAAAACTACATTGCCAGCTATCTGAACATCGAACCGCGATCGGGGGTGATCGCTGCACTGCTATCCGATCAAGAACTCAAGATGCGAGCGAAGGTCCGAATTGAACAAGGCACCCTTGTTCGCAGGACCGTCGACGTACTTGTGATGCGCGAAAGGCCGAGCGGCAAGGAATTTCTGGTCCTGGACCGCGCCTTTTTCCCCGCAGGTATAGCACTGCCAGGCGGTTTGCTCCAGGAAGAGGACGAGCTTAACGAAGCCGGAATTCCAGGCGACATTTTTGCTGCGCTACGGATTACCGCATCCAAGGTGCTGCGAGCTGCCGCCATCCGGTATGGCATCTCGGAACGGAACGGACGGAAATACTACTTTTCCGCGACCGAGGCAGGCAAGGAAGCCCGAGTCTACATGGACAGGACCATATCGCACGGGTTCCGCGATCACCTCAGACACATTACCGCCCCGTCGGACCCGCGCCACATCGTCGATACCATCGGCTTCCTCGTCGAGATATCGGATACGGACGGGGTTCAGGGCCGATGGGTCGCAGAAAGCCTGGTCACCACCCCCGACACGAGAACAGGCACATTCGCTTTCAGACATCACAAGCAGATTGTCGCCGCGCTCCTCGCAAAGAACTTCACGAAGACCGAAGGCGTTTCTCATCATGAATGGATTCGTAAAACGGTAGCGAGTCCGTTGGACGTGTATCGCGATATCCGGGCGCGCTTCAGCCAGAATAATGACAAGCCGGACACGCCGGTCATAGAACTATTGCCGGTCGTCGACTATGTCCGCAGCCAGTTGAATTCCCCAATGGTCGAGGAAAGTTGCCGCAACAATCCTGCACTGGGAATCATGCGCGACCAAGTGCTGCACAAACTCCATCATGTCACGATCGAGAATGGACCGATGTGTCCGTACGCGCCAACCTTGCGCATACTGTTCGAAGCTGTCGGCTTCTTCGACGTGGTATGGCGTGCCAAAAAGAACTTGAGCACCCACTTTCAGAAGAATTACTGGTACCGCTACGAAAGCCTGATGAGCCGAATCCCAGAAGCCATCATCATTCCGACATTCGATAACATCTCTGCCACAGACCTCATGAAGGTCAGGGGCACCGCCATCTATTTCGTGGGAGTGTCGACCGAACCCGTGTACGTGGATGAGTTCTGGCAATCGCCGCTTGAGTTTCTCATCCATGACCTGAACCATGCATGGAAGATGCTCGATATGGATGACAGATTCTTGCAATCACATCCGGACATGAGCAGGGACAAACTCATGGAGGCGTCCAGTCGTTTCATCCGCGACTATCTGCCGACGATCGCAGTTCAAAAATCCGATACGGAGCTGAAGAAGGAAATCAAGAAACTCAAGAAAATCCTCCTGTTCGAAGTCGGCCACGAAGATGGGCGACCGCTACTGCCAGGCATCATCGCCGAGACGCTTTTGGAAGCTGAGGGATACGAATTTCCAGACAATGTGGTTCGCTACGACGCCGGCGAAAGCCAGGCGTATCTGGAGAGACGCATCATAGGTGGAATTACTGCGCTTTCCTATGTTCGCCACAAATTGCAACACGGTTTCTTCGACCAGACCGACTCGCAGAATATCCAGATCGTCAGCCCAAAATTCCGGACGGTAGAATGGATCGTGGCAGCGGCTGTTGAATTGCTGGGGGAGATGCATGCTGTGATTCCTCCTGAAGTTCAGGCAGAGGGCCTGACTGAGTACCTGATGCGGCAAGCCTGCTCAAGGGGCCCAACAATCCTTCATGCGCCTGAAAACCTCGATCCGGTGATTGAGAACTACGGCGATGGCACAATACTCGACAGCAGCACAGAAGTCGCAATGCCCTGACAACCTGGCATCAAGCCGCGAATGGAGATCTGGAAAACATGAACTTGAGCATGCTCGGCCTTAACACCACTATCTCGCTTACCCTCCTCGCGTTCGCCGCTGATCCGGCGGCGGCGAACGCGCCGGCCAGTGCATCCGCGACAGGCAACCTGCCTTTTGAGGTCAAACCGGTCGGCACATTCAAGAGCCCTTGGGCCATGGCATTCCTACCCAACGGCAACCTGCTGGTGACCCAAAAAGAGGGAGAGTTGATTCTGCTCGATCCCGCAACCGGTGCCAAGCGCACAGTGTCCGGCACACCTGCCGTCAGCAGCAAGGGCCAGGGCGCGCTGATGGACATCGTGCCAGCACCCAATTTCGCTGCCAGCAAGCTACTCTACTTCAGCTACTCCGAGGCGGGTCCCGGTGCTAGCAGCCGGGTCGTACTCGCCACCGCGATACTGGATCAGGCAAGCGGCTCGCTCAAGGAGACGAAGACGATTTTCCGTGGCCAGGATGCACCGACGGGCGGACACTATTCGGGCCGTATCGCCTTTTCGCCGGATGGAAAGTATCTCTTCTTCACCAGTGGCGACCGCCAGCTTCTCGATCCGGCGCAGGACCCCAAGTCGACGCTCGGCAAGGTGCTGCGCCTGAACCTCGACGGCACGCCGGCCGACGGCAATCCGCTCGCGGCCAAGGGCTTCCATGCAGCGGTCTGGTCGTATGGCCACCGCAACCTGTTGGGCATCGCGTTCGACAAGCAAGGGCGCTTGTGGGAAATGGAGATGGGGCCGCGCCATGGCGACGAGATCAACCTGATCAAGCCAGGCCTTAACTATGGCTGGCCGAAGGCGTCGAATGGCAGCCACTATGACGGCCGGGACATTCCCGACCATGCGCCAGGCGACGGTTTCGAGGCCCCGAAAGTGTTCTGGACTCCAGCCATTTCACCAGGCGGCCTCGCCTACTACGATGCGGACCTGTTCCCGAAGTGGAAGAACTCCCTCTTCATCACCGGTCTATCAGGCAAGTCGCTGGACCGCATCGCCCTCAACG
This sequence comes from Pseudoduganella sp., assembly GCF_041914865.1. Taxonomy (NCBI): domain Bacteria; kingdom Pseudomonadati; phylum Pseudomonadota; class Betaproteobacteria; order Burkholderiales; family Oxalobacteraceae; genus Pseudoduganella; species Pseudoduganella sp. Next base: position 69,748 of record NZ_JAYSCO010000003.1, read on the forward strand.
GCGAGAATGCGACCAAGGCGGACCACTGGGACATGGGCGAACGAATCCGTGCCGTGCGCACCGGGCCGGATGGTGCGCTATGGGTACTGGAAGACGGCCCTGGCGGCCGGCTGCTCATGCTTACACCGAAGCGGTAGGCCAGAGGGGCGGATTGCTGCAATAGTCGAAGCTGGAGGCCGAGTACGGCCAACAGCAGCCATCGAATTTGCTCTTAAATGAAGAGGTATAGATGCACCGGGATATCCACGACTATCTGGCAACACTGAATTGGAGCGAAGGCGAGCCTCCCCCCGTTGTCGATTTTCACTTGTATTTTTCGGGGAACGGTCAAGAAGAGTGTATTGCTCCCAACCAGTGGGGAGATGGCAGACCTTGCATTTCCGAGCTTTACTCAAGGTTCAAAGAAATATCCGCCAAGCCAGGTGTTGAAAGAATACTGGTAGGGTTACACTCCGACTGGAATGACCCTGCTTATCTGGACGAATTTCCCCCTGCAGAGAACGTTCACATTCTGGCTTCTGCAACTCAGTCCGAAATCGAGGATTGGATAAATGGTATGTGTGCTGATGGGGTGGTCAAGGGATGGCCGTATGGGAAACCAAAAAATGCGCCGGAGCCATCTAAGGGGAACGCGGTGTTCTCGGTGTGTTGGGATTGAGATGCAACGCCAGAGTTTCGGCAAGCGGCCAGTAGCAGTCGGTCAATCAGTGTTTGAAAAGGGGTAGTCATGAGTTGGGACATAACGGTCCAACGATTCGGTAAGGAATACGCGTCCATCGCCGAAATTCCAGACAATGAGCAGTGTGTGCCCCTTGGAAGCAGCGAGGAAGTTTGTGCCGCGATAAACCGGTTTTTCCCAAATGTCGATTGGTCTGACAGTGCATAGGGCATCTTCGAATCTGACTACGGTTCTGTGGAATTCAACATGGGAACGGACGATCACAGCAATGGATTCATGATGCACGTGCGCGCCTCTAACCAAGTTGTTCCCTTAATTGTGGCCATGTGCATGTCGGAACGCTGGCAGGCTATTGATTGCAGCGAAGGGGTATTTCTGGAAAGGACCTCGGGTCCGGTCGTAGGACTTGAACGCTGGACGGCATATCGTAACCAAGTAGTAGGTGAGTGACGCATAGATGCCGATTTCGGCCAAGATAGGAAGGCCAGCAAAGGCACTCCGGCTTTATGAAGGGGCGAAAGTGACGTCATGTCAGATGTAGAGTCTTTCCAGTTTTTTGTGTCTCCCACTGTGGATGAGTGCATGGCTTCGCGCTTCCTCGAATAGTTGATGGGGATGCTGATTGAGTCAGTTGATATACCGACGGAGCGAGCAAGCGCAGTCGCTCAGGTTTCAAGCTATTCCGAGGGATTCGAGCAAGGATTTCTAATCTCCTGGCGACGCGATGGTGTCCGACAGATCGATCAAAACCAAATGGTCGGACAGCTATCGAGCCACCTGAAAATATCTGTGCTCGTGGAGCCATCAAGTGAATCCGTGGCGGTTGTACACTCCCAACGGACCGTAGGAAGTGAACGTCCGATACCTTTCCGATCGTATCGAAGTTGAAACAATAGAGTAAAAATTCGGCTGCCGGCCACGAACGGACCTTCATCAATGCCATTACGCTCACATACTTGAAAGGTTGAATAAGACATGCCTGTTACTCCTGATCCAAAATGGTTAGAAGCACTAAAGCTCCCCCTCCGAGTGATGATCGGTCTCACTCTCGGAGCTGCGGGGTTGTTATGGCTGGATAACCAAAAGATTATTGACCTAGCTGTCTTTGGCAGTTTCACCAAACCCGCCGCTGTTGTACTTTGCGTTTTCGCCGGTGCTCTCAGTATTTCTGGTGTCGGTGCATTCATTTACGATTTGTTCGGTGCAGCACGTAAAGCGAAGGCTCTAAAGATAAAGCGCGAACTGCGCAATATGGAAGATGCAGAACGAAAAGAAAGGAGTATGGCAGCCGCTGTAGAACGGTTAGATTACTTGTCCGCTGAAGAGCTTCATTTGTTAGCCGGCTGCTTGCGTCAAAGGAGCCAATCATTCACTACTTGGGTGCATAGCTCTAGTGCAGCAACCTTAAAGGCTAAGGGCTTAATAACTACGCCAGGCGGGACACACCACCAAGACCATTACCCTTTCGTAGTGGTGGATTTCGCTTGGAAAGAACTCCTAAAACGTGAAGCTGAATTCATTGAGCGAGATGATAAAAACATGCAGCAACATAGTAAGAGCGGACGTCATTGATGGCGCACGGGAAAAATACTCAAAAGAGTAGCTTTATTATCGATGAGACTTTCTTAGTTAGCTTATCCGTCTCGCCCACAAAGAGCGGCAAGCGTCGGCTTAGGGGCGATAGCGGCTGCTACCGTGCAACGCCCCCAAAGCCACATTAATTTCACCTCGCCTTGGCACGGTGCTTTACGCAACGCTCGTCGGGCAAGGAAGTCCTTATCCCAGTTCACGCTGAAGGAAGCGCCAGATTTCGGGGGCCTGCAGTGCGGCGATGTTTAATCGCATGTAGCTGGACGGCAGTTGGCTGGGCGAGAAGAGGCTGCCCGGCGCCAGCAGCAAGCCGTGTGCCATGGCCTTCTCGGTCAACACATTGGTATCGCGTCCCGCATCCACCCAAACGAACATGCCCGCCGGCGGTGCGCTGGCGATGCGCATGCCGGTTTTCTCCAGCTGCCTCACGGTGCGTGAGCGCAGGCTGTCGAGCCGGGCGCGCATGCGCTCGGTGTGTTTGCGGTAGCTGCCTTCCGACAGCACCTTGTGCACGACACGCTCACCGATATCGCTGGTGGTCAGCGTCTGCAGCATCTTGCGGTCGGCCAGGCGCAGGGCCATTTCTTCCGATGTGGCGATGAAGCCGACGCGCAGGTTGGCGGCCATGGTCTTGGAGAAGCCGCCCAGGTAGATCACCCGTTTCAACTGGTCGAGTGCCGCCATGCGCGTGGCGGGCTGCACGCTGCTGCCGGGGTGCAGGTCGCAGTAGATGTCGTCTTCCACGATGGTGATGCCGTGCTCCTCGGCGATGCGCAGGATCTGGAAGGCCTTGGCGGCGGACAGCGAGGTGGAGCTGGGGTTGTGCAGCACGGAGTTGATGACGTATAGCTTGGGCTTGTGGATGGCCGCCAGCTCGGCCAGTTGGGCGATATCCGGCCCGTCCGCCAGCCGCGGGATGCCGATCACGCGCGCGCCCAGTGCGGCGAAGGATCCGAACATGAGGAACCAGGCCGGGTCATCGACGAACACCGTATCGCCCGGGCGGGTGAACTCGCGCGCCACCATGTCCAGTGCCTGTGTCACGCCGGCAGTGGTGACAATCTGCTCCGGCGTGGCACCAATTTCCAATTCGGCTAGCTTGGTCTGCAAGTGCTGGCGCAGCGGCAGGTAGCCCTGCGGCACGCCGTAATTCAGCAGGATGCTGCTGTGCTGGCGGCTGATGGCGCGCAAGGCATTGCCGATCGCGACGCCGTCCAGCCAGTCGGCCGGCAGCACACCTGTACCGGGCATGTACTGGTGCGGGGCGGCGCGGAACATGTTCCGTACCAGCCACACCACGTCCAGCGAATGCGTGTTGTCGGGCGGCGCCGGGGTTGCGACGGGCTGTGGCGCCTGCAGCGGCGCGCGGTCACGGATGAAAAAGCCGGCGCCACGCCGCGATTCAAGGTAACCGCGCGCCACCAGCTTGTCGTAGGCGCCGACCACGGTGAAGGGCGACACGCCGTGGTTGCTGGCGAACTGGCGGATGGAGGGCATGCGCGTGCCGGCGCGCAGCACGCGGTCGTCGATGCGGGCGGCGACGCTGCGCACGATCTGGTCGCTGAGCGACTCGCCGCCTTCGCGGGATAACAGGATTGTATTGGTCATATCACCATCACAGTGCGTGAAATTACTCGCGCAAGTGTATTGGTACTGTACTGGTTACTTATTCTACGATACACCCATCCCCTACCAATTACCAGTGAGACCGCTATGAGCCTGCTGCCATCCCGTTCCGACCTCGACGCCGCTGCCACCATCGTCTACGGCGCCATGCCGCCGACGCCGCAGTTTTCCTGGCCGCTTCTGAACGAGGCGCTTGGCACGGAGGCGTGGGTCAAGCACGAGAACCACACGCCGACCGGTGCTTTCAAGGTGCGCGGCGGCCTGGTGTACCTGGATGGGCTGGCGCGGCGCGAGCCGGATGTTGGCGGCATCATTTCCGCCACGCGCGGCAACCACGGGCAGTCGCTGGCCTTCGCCGCGCGCCGCCATGGGGTGCAGGCGACCATCGTGGTCCCGCATGGCAATAGCGCGGAGAAGAATGCGGCTATGCGCGGGCTGGGCGCGCAGCTGATCGAATATGGCGATGATTTCCAGGCGAGCCGCGAGTACGCGCTGTCGCTGGCACGCAAGCAGGGCTTGCATATGGTTCCCTCCTGCCACCCTGACCTGGTGGCGGGCGTGGCGAGTTATTGGATGGAGCTGTTCCATGCGCAGCCTGGGCTGGATACTGTGTTCGTGCCGATCGGCCAAGGCTCGGGCTTCTGTGCGGCGGTGGCGGCGCGCGAGGCGCTGGGCTTGCGTACCCGCGTGATCGGGGTGGTGTCGTCGCATGCCACGGCGTATCTGGATTCGTTCCGCAGCGGGGAGCTGCAGGAGGCGCCGGTTACCACCGACCTGGCCGATGGGATGGCTTGCCGGACGCCGGATGCGGGGTCGCTCGAGGTGGTGCGGCGCTTTGCGGATGATGTGGTGTCAGTCAGCGATGAGGAGGTGGCGCGGGCCATTCGCCTTTATTACCGGGCCACGCATAACCTGGCGGAGGGCGCGGGGGCGGCGGCGCTGGCGGCGGCCATGCGGCTCAAGCATGATCCGCGCGTGGCCGGGCGCAAGGTGGGATTGCCGCTGACCGGGGCGAATGTGGATGCGGAGAAGATCATGCGCGTGTTGTCGGAGGTGCTGCCATGACGCCTTATTCACATGATGGGCCGGGGTGGCTGGGCGAGGGGGAACCCGGGAAAGCGGGGTACGACCCAAGGGTCGGACCCCGGCATGCGGCGGCCGCGGGCCAGGGTCAGACCCTTGGGTCTGACCCTGCCTTACCGGGTTTAGCACCAAACGAATCGCACGGTATGCTGCTCGGCTTCGTGGGCGTCGCCATTTTCAGCCTGACCCTGCCCTTCACCCGCCTGGCCGTGGCGGGGCTGGACCCGCTGTTCGTCGCCATGGGCCGCGCCGTCGCCGCCGCCCTGCTGGCCCTGTGCTGGCTGCGCTGGAAACGCGCGCCGCTGCCGACCCACGCCCAGCTGCGAACACTGCTGGCTGTCAGCATCGGCTGCGTGATCGGTTTCCCGCTGCTCACCTCCATCGCCATGCGTACCCTGCCCGCCTCGCACGGCGCGGTGCTGGTCGGCATACTGCCGCTGGCGACTGCCCTGTTCTCCGCCCTGCGCGGCCACGAACGTCCCTCGGCCGGCTTCTGGGCCATGGCCGCCCTGGGCAGCAGCCTGGTGGTCGGCTTCGCCCTGCGCCAGGGGAATGGCGGCCTGCATGGCGCCGACCTGGCCGTCTTCGCCGCCGTGCTGCTGGCCGCCATGGGCTATGCCGAAGGCGGACGCCTGTCGCAGACCATGGGCGGCGAGCAGGTGATCGGCTGGGCCCTGGTGCTATCGCTGCCGCTGGCAGCTCCCGCCACCGCCTGGCTGCTGTGGCGCGACTGGGCGCAGGTTGCTGCCGCACCAGCCAGCAGCTGGCTGGGCTTCAGCTATGTCTCGGTGTTTTCCATGTTCATCGGGTTCTTCTTCTGGTACCGCGGCATGGCGCTGGGCGGCGTGGCGCGGGTCGGCCAGGTGCAGTTGCTGCAGCCCGGAATGACGCTGCTGGGCGCCGCCGTGGTCCTGAACGAAACTTTGCAAATTGAGCATATTCTGTTCACTTTTGCCGTTATAGCCGTCGTCGGCGCAGGAAAACGCATGAAAGTGGGCCGTTGACCGTGACGAATTTGGCAAGGCGCAGAGTACAATACCGTATTCACAGAACCATTTTCTTGGAAATCACATGTCTGTCTACGAAAAACTGAAGTCGCTCGATATCACCCTGACCGCCCCGGCAGCGCCGGTCGCCGCCTACGTCATGCACGTACAGAGCGGCAACCAGGTCTTCCTGTCCGGCCACATCGCCAAGAAGGCCGATGGCAGCCCATGGGTAGGCCAGCTCGGCAAAAATATCTCGACCGAAGAAGGCAAGCAGGCAGCACGCTCCATCGCCATCGCCATGCTGGGCACCCTGCAGGAAGCCTGCGGCGGCGACCTGACCCGCGTCAAGCGCATCGTCAAGGTCATGAGCCTGGTGAATTCCACCCCCGATTACACCGAACAGCACCTGGTCACCAACGGCTGCTCCGAGCTGCTGGGCGAAGTGTTCGGCGACGCCGGCAAGCACGCGCGCTCCGCCTTTGGCGTGGCGCAGATTCCGCTGGGCGCCTGCGTGGAAATTGAAATGATCGCCGAAATCGCTTAAACACAGAGACATCACTATGAAAATCGAGAACCCAAACCCACTGCAGTGGAACTTCTCCGAGCGTGCCAAGGGCATGCAGGCTTCCTTCATCCGCGAGATCCTGAAGGTCACCCAGCAGCCGGAAATCACCTCCTTCGCCGGCGGCCTGCCATCGCCAGCCACCTTCCCGGTGGAGATCATGCAGAAGGCCTTCGACAAAGTGTTGTCGACCAATGGCAAAGTCGCCCTGCAATACGGCCCGACCGACGGCTACATGCCGCTGCGCCAGTGGATCGCTGATTCGCTGTCCGAGAACGGCGCCAAGATCCTGCCGGAGCAGGTGCTGATGGTCTCCGGCTCGCAGCAGGCGCTGGACCTGATCGGCAAGGTGCTGATCGACGAAGGCAGCAAGGTGCTGGTCGAGACCCCGTCCTACCTGGGCGCGCTGCAGGCGTTCTCGGTGTACCGCCCTGAGTTCCACTCCGTCGCCACCGACGAACACGGCCTGGTGCCGTCCTCGCTGGACGCCATCGCCGAAGGCGCGCGCCTGCTGTACGCGCTGCCGAACTTCCAGAACCCAACCGGCCGCTCGCTGTCCGTGGAGCGCCGCCAGGAGCTGGTGGAAACCTGCGCCCGCCTGAACCTGCCGCTGATCGAAGACGATCCATACGGTTCGCTGTCCTACACCGGCCAGCCAAGCCCGAAAATGGTCGCCATGAATCCGGAAGGCGTGATCTACATGGGCTCCTTCTCCAAGGTGCTGACCCCTGGCATCCGCCTGGGCTACGTGGTGGCCCCGCTGCCGATGGTGCGCCGCCTCGAGCTGGCCAAGCAAGCGGCCGACCTGCACACCGCCCAGCTGACCCAGATGGTGGTGCACGAAGTGGTGAAGGACGGCTTCCTGAACGAGCATATCCCGACCATCCGCAAGCTGTACGGCGACCAGTGCAAAGCCATGCTGGATGCGATGGACCAGCACTTCCCGAAAGAAGCCACCTGGACCCGTCCGGACGGCGGCATGTTCATCTGGGTTGACCTGCCAAAGCACATCAACGCCATGGAACTGCTGGACGAAGCGATCAAGAACAAGATCGCCTTCGTGCCGGGCGCGCCGTTCTACGCCAACGAACCAGCCACCAACACCCTGCGCCTGTCCTTCGTGACCGTGCCGCCGGAGCGCATCCGCGCCGGCATCGAAGTGCTGGGCAAGCTGATCAAAGCCCGCATGTAATAAAAGTCCCGTCCGGCCGCAGCGTGGCTCGGTGCGGCATGCGATTGGCTCCAAAAGCACGGTTGCCGCGCAACCGTGCGCCTCCTTCCCGTGATGAAATGCGTTCATGAAAACGCTCGCCACCATCGCCCTGGCCACCCTGCTGGCCGCATCCCCTGTGCATGCCGCGAACAACGATCCCGTTGTGCTGGTGCACGGCTTCCTTGGCTTCGGCACCGATTCGTTTGCCGCCACCGGCTTTAAATACTGGGGCGGCTTCAATGACGTGGCGGCGCATATGCGCAGCGGCGGGCGGCCGGTGTTCACCGCCGCCGTAGGACCGGTCAGTTCGAACTGGGACCGCGCCGTGGAGCTGTACTACCAGATCAAGGGGGGCTGTGCCGACTACGGCGCGCGCCATGCGGCCGAGCATGCGGCGGCGGGCCATATCCAGAAGCCGGCCGGCAAGTGCTGGGCTGCCGATCCGGCCAACAACCCGAACAACTATCCGCTTGCGCTGTACCCGCAGTGGGACGCGCAGCACCCGGTGCATTTCGTCTCGCACAGCCAGGGCGGCCAGACCATCCGCACCCTGGTGCAGTTGCTGGAGAACGGCCCGCCCAGCGGCGCCGGCAGCGAAGGCGACGGCGCCTTGTACGCCGGCGGCAAGACCGGCTGGGTCAAGAGCGCCAGCACCATCTCCTCGCCGCACAACGGCACCACGCTGCGCGACGTGGTGGTGGATTTCGTGCCCATGGTTTCCGAGCTGGCGGGCAGCATCGTCGGGCTGGCGGGCCTGGGCGGCTCCAGCGGCAACGGCTTCAAGTTCCGGCTGGAGCAGTACGGCCTGGCGCAAGCTCCCGGCGAGTCGATTGGCGACTACATGGGACGCACGCGCGGCGCGCCGTTCTGGCAGCTCTCCAACCGCGATGCGGCGCAGTGGGACCTGGGGCCGGACGGCGCCGCCCAACTGAATGCCTGGGTGAAGACCTCGCCCAACGTGTACTACTTCTCCATCGGTTCGCGCGCCACCGAGCAAGGCAGCTGGTGCTGCAACAACACGGACCGCGTCGTCGCGCCGTTCCAGAACAGCGCCTACCAGTACGCGCGCAACGACATGATCTTCTTCCTGAAGAATGCGGCCGGCGAATGGGTGGTGCCATCGATCCTGCAGCGCGGCATGGGCTCCTATCGCTCCGCGGAGTGGTACGCGAACGACGGCGTGGTCAACACCAACAGCATGCGCGCGCCGGCGGGCCAGGCGCAGCACCAGTTCAACGGCACGCCCGTGAAAGGCAGCTGGAACTACTTGGGCTACTACGATCACCATGACCATTTCGACGTGATCGGCTGGGATGTCCCGCCATCCGTGGTTTATCCAATCTACGACAGGCTGCTTGGCATATTCTCGGAGCTCTGACCATGCGCCTTGTGCTCGCAATCGCGGCACTGGCCGCGTTCCTGGTCGCCATGTTCGGCTCGGCGCAGGCGCCTGCGGCAATGCCCGCGCCTGCCGCCGCCGCGCCGGCGCCCGGCAGCAGCGCACGCACGCCGGCAGATGCAGCGCTTGCCGCGCATCCGGCGCCGTCCCGCGCCACGCCCGCACTGCCGGTCGCCGATGCGCTGCACGCCGTGGAATCTTCCGTGCGGGCGGCGCGCCAGCGCGGCGCGGGCGAGAACGAAATCCACCAGCTGCGGGCCAGCCGCCTGACCGCGGCGCAGCTGGAATCGCTGATTGCCATGGAAGCGGCTGAAGCAAGCTGGCAACGGCGCGTCACCGAGCTGCGCGACCGATGCGGCACGCGCGAGGCATGCGGCGCAAGCCTGGCGCCCGAGGAGCGGGCGCGCTGGCGCAGCTACGCGGAAGCGGCATTGCGGCAATAGCGCAGCCGTTCACGGCGCCAGCATTTTCACCGCCTCGTCGGGATCGACGTAACGTTCGATGAAGCGCTGCAGTGTGCCATCGGCGCGGATGGCCTTCAGCAACTCGCCCCAGCGCTTCGCCTCGTCGGCGCTGAAGCGCTTTTTGCTCAGCATGAGCGTGGCCGGACCGCGCGGACGCGTGGCGCTCCAGTCTTCGATGCGCACGGCGTCCGCCATGATCTCGTCCTTCAGGTAGCTGGCGTAAGCCATTTTCGGCGCCAGGATGGCCTGGAACCGCCCCGCCTTGAACATGGCATACAGACGGTCGCCGTCATCCACGTCTTCCACCCGCCCGATATTGCGCAGCTGGCCAACAAATTCCTCATACGCCGGCCCGGCCGCATAGCCGCGCCCAAAGCCCAGGCGCAGCTCCGGCGCGGCGATGAAGTCAGCCATCGAGCGCACGCCTGGCGCCACATCCTTGCGCAGGACAACCATGTTCTTCAGCCAGATGTAGGGCTCGGCCCAGGAAAAACCCAGGCGCTCGGGCGTGGGCGCGGCGGAAAACGTCATGTCGACGGCGCCGCTTTGCAGCGCGGGCCAGATAGCGCGCCGCTGCATCACTTTGAGGGAGAAAGCGCAGCCGCTGCGTTTGCGCAGTTCCTCGGCCAAATCCTTGTCGAGGCCCGCGCCGCTGGAGAAGAAGTGGCCGAACTCATACAGCCCCACCACAATGGGCCGCGCCGGGCAGGACGGCGCGGCATGCGCCGGCAGGCAGCTGCCCGCCGCCAGCAATGCCAGCGCGGCGCATGAACGCAGGCTACGCATCAAGTCCAGCATGTCGCCTCCCTACCGGTTTCGATCGCTGGAGCTGATTATGACATGCTTGCCTGTCTTTTACTTGCTGGTGATGTTGACCATGCCTTTGAAGTCGTACGGAATCACCACAGTCTGCACCTTGCCGGATGCAATGCCTTCGGCGATCTTCATCTGAGCCTGCGCCTGCATATAGGAGATCGCTCCGGCATTCGCGTTCAGTGCGGCGATACGCTCCGCCTCCTTCTTGGCGATCTGCACTTCCACCTCCTTGGTCTTCTCCTCGTTCTTGGCGCGCACCAGGTTGTCCGCGCTCTGCTTCACCGCATCACTCGGCACCATGCTGCCCACGCGCACCTGGGAAACGGTAATACCGTTTAGCTTTTCATCGTTCAGGGTGGCCACCATGGTGGCCTGGATCTCCTGCTCGATCTGGGTGCGGTTGTCGTTCATGTTCAACGCCTCGTACTTGCGCGCCACCTTGTACACCGCATTGCGCGCCGTCTGCGAGATATAGGCGTGCATCAGGTAGATGTCGCCGCTCGGGTCCTGGGTGTGGAAGGCGCGGCTCTTGTTGACGTACAGGTCCGACACGGCCGACGGCGTGATGTTGTAGATCACCGCCAGGTCGAAATCCTTCATGGTGGAGTTGTCGGCCGCGAGCGGACTCAGGTCGCGCACGTCAACGCTGACGTCCTTGATCGGGAAGGTCAGGATCGAACCCACCAGCACCTGGTTAAAGCTGCCGGCCACGCGCTCCTCGGCCTCGACGGTCTTGTCGAAGTTCACGCGCAGCCCCACTTCGCCGGTGTCGATCACCTTGCAGCCGGTCAGAGCGAAAGTGGACAGGAGGACGGGAACCAGCAGGAGCGATTGTTTTTTCATGATTGACTCAAAAAGTGAATGAAGCTTGATTCTATTGCTTTTCGAACACAAAAAAATCATATAAATGCCGGCCGGATTACCGTTGAACAAAAACCAACAAATGTGTTTTGATATACACCAATTGTCACAACTTCCCTTGGTTTTCCAGAAACTTTAGCTAACCAGCATCAACTCATCGTCTTTTTTCAGCAAAACCATCCTTGAATTTTCACAATTCCAGTTGGCAACACGGTATCATCATCGGCACATCCTACTCACCCCTAGTCAGCATGAATCAAGGCGGTACCAGCTTTAACCCACGGCGGGATGCCGTGATACTGATTGTTGATGATGCGCCGGACAACCTGTCTGTCCTGCGCAAGTTGATGGTCGAGCAGGGTTACCAGACCTACGTCGCGAACTCCGGCGAACGCGCGCTTGAAATCGCGCGCCGTGTGCACCCGCACCTGATCCTGCTGGACGTGATCATGCCTGGCATGGACGGCTTTGAAACCTGCCGCCAGCTCAAATCCCACCCCGCCACCGAAGACATCCCGGTGCTCTTCATGAGCGCCCGCAACGAGCAGGAAGACGTGGTGACCGGTTTCGAACTGGGCGCCGTGGACTACATCGGCAAGCCGCTGCGCATGGCCGAAGTGTGCGCCCGCGTGCGCACCCAGCTGCAGATCCGCTTCGCCACCGAAACGCAGCAAGAACAGGCCGAGCGCCTGCGCACTATCGTCAACAACATGGCCGAAGGCCTGCTGATCATCGAAGCCGACGGCCGCATCCAGTTCACCAACCCGGCCTGCGACCAGCACCTGGGCTATATGGCGCACGAGCTGGCCGGCAAATCGATTTCCGACCTGCTGAACCCACTGGTGGCCGACGAATACCTGGAGTACTTCGCACGCTACGCCGCCAACCCGGAGACGGCGCACAGCCACGGCACGCGCGAAGTGATCATCCGCCACCGCACCGGCAAATCGGTGTGCATGGACCTGACGCTGACCCCGATGTTCCTGCGCCAGCCGCTGTTCATCGGCCTGCTGCACGACATCACCCACCACAAGCTGTCGGAAGACGCGCTGCAGCGCGCCGCCATGATCGACCCGCTGACCAAGATTGCCAACCGGCGCCACTTCGACTCCTTCCTGGAGAAGGAATGGCAGCGCGCCATGCGCACCGGCGCCCCGCTCTCGCTGGTGGTGCTGGACGTGGACCACTTCAAGCTGTACAACGACACCCTCGGCCACGCCCAGGGCGACGTCTGCCTGCAGCAGGTAGCGCAAGCCATTGGCGGCCACGCCCTGCGCGTGACCGACCTGGCCGCGCGCTACGGCGGCGAAGAATTCGTGCTGCTGTTCGCCGAGACCGACGCCGACGCCGCCTTCCAGATGGCCGAATCGATCCGCACCCACGTGGAATCGCTGCGCATCCCGCACCCGCGCTCAGCGACTTCGCCGTACATCACCGTCAGTATCGGCGTCGCCACCCTGTGCCCGACGCCCACCGACAACATCGAATCCCTGTTCGTCGCCGCCGACCGCGCCATGTACGTCGCCAAAGAGCAAGGCCGCAACCAGGTCCGCGCCACCCGCCCCCCCACCACCGCCATCGAAGCCGCCCGCGCAATTCGGGGTCAGGTCTGACAATCGGACAAAAACGGGAAAAAATGGGGACGTACCCTATTTTTTCGCGCAGCGAAAAAAATGGGGTACGTCCCCATTTTTTCGCCACCATTTTTTTCCGCCCGCCAGAGCTGGCCCCAAAGACATTCGTAGGGAGTTGGTACTGAATGTTGAGACAGGCGGCATCTTAAGCCGCCAGTGTTACCGCCTCATGACATCATTGCGCGGGCAGGCTGTAGGTGAAGGTGTAGCGGTGCTGGCCGCCGCTGACGTCGATCTTCATCGTGCCTTGCAGGCCGGTGAGCGCGCCGGTGGCGGAGTCGGGCACCACGCTGACGGTCAGGCTTGGCGCGCCTTTGTCCATCAGGCCGGAATGCTGCAGGAAGAAGCTGCCGCTGCGCCCTTCCAGCGTGGCCTTCACTTCTTCCAGCGCGACGTAGCCGGCGGAACCTTTGACGGCGGTGCGCACGGCCAGCATTTCGCCGCGGCTGGTGCCGGCCAGCGCGCCATGGAATGTTTTCTCAATGCTTTGCCGGCCCCAGGCCTGGCCTTCCGGCGCTGGCTGCGGCGTGAGTTTGACGTCGAAGCTGCCTTCGATCTGCATGGGTTTGTCTCCTGCGTGCGCCGCGCAGGCGGCCAGCGCGAATAATAAAGGGATCAGTGTTTTCATGCCGGTCATTGTGCTAGATTCCCCATCCTTATGATTGGAAAAACGCGACAAATCGATGCTGCGCCGCGCGGCATCCTGGTGCCGGGCTTTGCCGCCGGTTCATTCTGCCACGAACGGCTGGCGCCCTGCGCGGCGTTGGCGCGGCTGGTGGAGCATTACTGGTTCGTGGGCTGGGATATGGCCGGGCATGCGCCGCAGCAGCAGGAGACCTTGCCGCATCCGAACGTGCACCTGGTGGTTGAGCACGATACGGATGGGGTGTACGGCGTGCACACTGCGCGCTATACCAAGGTGCTGGCGGAGCGGGGCTTTGCCTTCGGGATCAAGTTCCGGCCGGGCGGCTTCCGGCCTTTCCTGGGCCGCCCGGTGGCGCAAATCGCCGACCAGCGGGTGGCGCTGGACCAGCTGTTCGGCGCGCCGGGTGCGGACCTGGCGCGCGGGCTGCGGGCGCTGGCGCATGCAGACGGTGCGGCACAGGGCGAGGGGGCGGCGCTGGCGTGCGCGATGGCGGACCTGGCGCAGGTTTTCCTGCTGGCGCGGCTGCCGCCGCCGGACGCCGAGGCGGAGCGGGCGGCGCAGCTGGTGGCGGCCATCGCGGCCGATCCGGCCTTGCTGACGGTGGCGGCGCTGGCGCAGCAAGCCGGCATGAACCAGCGCGCCTTGCAGCGCCTGTTCCAGCAATATGTGGGCGTCGGCCCGAAATGGGTCATCAAGCGCTACCGCATGCACGAAGCGGTCGCGCAGCTGCAGGGCGGCGCGGCGCCCGAGCTGGCGCGCCTGGCGCTGGACCTGGGCTACTTCGACCAGGCCCATTTCATCAAGGAATTTACGGCGCTGGTGGGGAAGCCGCCAGGGGCGTACGCGCGCCAGGTGCATCCCGGCGCAGCACGATAGTCCCGGCCAGCATATCGCCCAGGCGCATGCGGCGCTCACCCAGGATGAACAGGGCGTCGATCAGGAAGAACGCATGTGTCAGGTTGCGGAAGAATGAGGCGCCCAGTGTCATGCGCCGCTCGCCGGGGATGCGCACCACGCGCAGCTTCAGCAGGTGCTTGCCGAGGCTGCCGCCGGGGATGGCGTCGCGCAGGAGCATATAGCCCCACCACAGGGCCAGGACGATGGGCTCTGCGGCGCCAGCGATCGGCTGCAGTAGCGCCGTGAGCAAGCCAAGGACGAGCGTGGCGGCGACGAAGTCCAGGCCGAAGGCCAGCAGGCGTATGCCCTGGCTGGCCATGCGCGCCTGCTGGTGTGCTTCTTCTTCCTGGCGCGCCGCTTCACTGGCCAGGACGCGCTCGATCGTCGCGTCGGATACGCCGCGCTCTTTCAGCACTTCCAGGACGATGGCCTGGGCGCCCTCCACCAGGCCAAGACGCAGTTTGTTCAACAGTTCCTCGGTTTCGAGGCCCTGGCATTTTTCACGGAAAGTCATCGGTATCAGTGGCTGAAGTGGTCGAAGCTGGCCAGTTCCAGCGCCAGCGCGGCGCCATCGGCGTCGGTCCAGCGCAGGCCTGGTGCGGGGTCAATGCGGCCGATGCGCGTCACCGGCGTGCCGCTGTCGGCGGCGGCGGCGGCGATCGCTTCGCGCGAGGCGGGCGGCGCGGTGAAGCAGATTTCGTAATCGTCGCCGCCGGCAGCGGTGAAGGCGCGGCGCAGCGCGCGCGGCTGGCTGGCCAGCACCGGCCCGGCCGGCAGCGCGTCGGCATTGAGCGTGGCGCCGACGCCGGACTTTTCCAGGATGTGGCCGAGGTCGCCCACCAGCCCGTCGGAGATATCGATGGCGGCATGCGCCAGGCCGCGCTCGGCCAGCAGCACGCCCAGCGCCACGCGCGGCGTCGGCGTATGCATGCGCGTTCCGGCTGCCGCCAGCGCCTCTGGCGCCAACCCGGCGCCCGGACCGAACACGGGCTCGTTGCGGTAGCCGGCCAGCGCCAGGCGCGCATCGCCCAGGGTGCCGGAGACCCACACGTCGTCGCCCG
Source organism: Pseudoduganella sp. (assembly GCF_041914865.1). Classification (NCBI taxonomy): domain Bacteria; kingdom Pseudomonadati; phylum Pseudomonadota; class Betaproteobacteria; order Burkholderiales; family Oxalobacteraceae; genus Pseudoduganella; species Pseudoduganella sp. The sequence continues at coordinate 85,268 of NZ_JAYSCO010000003.1, forward strand.
CCACGGCCGCGCTGCGGCGCAGGGCGCGGCCCGGCGCCACTTCGCCGAACACGGTGATGCAGATATTCAAAGGCCCCTTGGTGGTGTCGCCGCCGATCAGTTCGCAGCCATGCGCATCGGCCAGCGCGAACAGGCCGCGCGAAAAGCCTTCCAGCCAGCTGCGCTCGGCGGCCGGCAAGGCCAGGGCCAGGGTGAACGCCACCGGGCGGGCGCCCATGGCGGCCAGGTCGGATAGGTTGACGGCGAGGCTCTTGTGCCCCAGGCGCTGGGCGTCTTCGCCCGCGAAGAAATGCCGGCCTTCCACCAGCATGTCGGAAGAAATGGCAGTCTGCATCCCGGGAGCCGGGGTCAGCAGGGCGCAGTCGTCGCCGATGCCAAGGGTCGCACGGCCCGCGGCGGGGCGCACGAAATATTGTTTGATCAGGTCGAATTCGGAGAGCATCCCGCCATTCTAGCGGGGCAACCGGGCTTCGTCCTTATTCCTGCTTGTCGCGCAGGTAGACCCAGGTGCCGCCGGAGGCCAGCGCGGCCATGGCCAGCATGACCACATAGCTGGAGTCGGGTGGGGTGAAGAAGAGGGCGGCCACGCTCACGGGGAACAGGACGCCGGACATACGGGACCAGGAATGCCAGAGTGCATGGCGCATGGTATTTTCCTTCCGTAAAGTGCCAGTAAACTCAGTCTAGGAACAGAAATGCTATATGTAAAGTTGTTATCGACGAATATTCCAACTATTTGAGGTTTGGCGCAACAAGATTTTATGGTTTCGTGCCGCAAGTCAGCATTGTCATCGTGGCGACAGAGTGTAGAGGCGGAAAATTGCGTTGCTGTATGGCAATCACTGGCCGGCGCCGGCCGGGGAAACCGACGAAAATTCGGCATTCGTGAAAATACCTAGGTTTGCGTATTCTTTCCGTCTGCTAGAATCGATCACTTTCGGACAGTAAAGAGAAGGGGCAGTACAGCATGGATTCGGGATCCGACAAGAAAGAAGAAATTCGCCAACAGCTGCGCGCGGCAGCACTTGAATATCACGAGTGCCCCAAGCCCGGCAAAATCAGCGTCACCCCCACCAAGCAACTGACCAACCAGCGCGACCTGGCCCTGGCCTATTCGCCAGGGGTGGCCGCACCGTGCGAAGAGATCGTGATCGATCCCGCCAACTCCTATAAGTACACGGCGCGCGGCAACCTGGTGGCCGTCATCTCCAACGGCACCGCGGTGCTGGGCCTGGGCAATATCGGCGCGCTGGCCTCCAAGCCGGTGATGGAAGGCAAGGGCGTACTGTTCAAGAAGTTCGCCGGCGTCGACGTGTTCGACATCGAAATCAACGAGAACGACCCGGACAAGCTGGTCGACATCATCGCCTCGCTGGAGCCGACCTTCGGCGGCATCAACCTGGAAGACATCAAGGCGCCCGAGTGCTTCTACATCGAGCGCAAGCTGCGCGAGCGCATGAAGATCCCGGTCTTCCACGATGACCAGCACGGCACCGCCATCATCGTCGGCGCCGCCATCCTGAACGGCCTGAAATACATCGGCAAGGACATCAAGAACGTCAAGCTGGTGGTGTCCGGCGCGGGCGCGGCGGCGCTGGCCTGCCTCGACCTGATCGTGGACCTCGGCTTCCCGATCGAGAACATCCTGGTCACCGACCTGGCCGGCGTGGTCTACAAGGGCCGCACCGAGCTGATGGACCCGGACAAGGAGCGCTTCGCGCGCGATACCCCGCACCGCACCCTGAACGAGTGCATCGACGGCGCCGACATCTTCCTCGGCCTGTCGGCCGGCGGTGTGCTGAAACAGGATATGGTCAAGCGCATGGCGCCCAACCCGCTGATCCTGGCGCTGGCCAACCCGAATCCGGAGATCCTGCCGGAAGACGTGAAGGCGGTGCGCGGCGACGCCATCATCTGCACCGGCCGTTCGGACTACCCGAACCAGGTCAACAACGTGCTGTGCTTCCCCTACATCTTCCGTGGCGCGCTGGACTCGGGCGCCTCCACCATCACGCGCGAAATGGAAATCGCCGTGGTGCACGCGATTGCCGACCTGGCGCACGCCGAGCAGTCCGACATCGTGGCCACCACCTACGGCATCGCCAACCTGGCTTTCGGCCCGGAATACCTGATCCCGATGCCGTTCGACCCGCGCCTGCTGACCAAGATCGCGCCGGCCGTGGCCAAGGCGGCGGAAGAATCCGGCGTGGCGACGCGCCCGATCAAGGACCTGGAAGCCTACGCCGACAGCCTGCAGCAGTTCGTCTACCGTTCCGGCACCTTCATGAAACCGGTGTTCGCGGTGGCCAAGAAGACCCCGCCGGAAATGAAGCGCATCGTCTACGCCGAAGGCGAGGAAGAGCGCGTGCTGCGCGCGGTGCAGGTGATCGTGGACGAGAAGCTGGCGCGCCCGATCCTGGTCGGCCGCCCGGCCGTGCTGGACGCGCGCGTGCAGAAATTCGGCCTGCGCCTGAAGCAGGGCATCGACTACGACGTGATCAACCCGGACTTCGACGAGCGTTACCGCGAGTACTGGCAGGCCTACTACGAGCTGACCAGCCGCAAGGGCGTGACGCAGGAATACGCCAAGCTGGAAATGCGCCGCCGCCACTCGCTGATCGGCGCCATGATGATCAAGAAGGGCGACGCCGACGGCATGATCTGCGGCACCTTCGGCACCACCCAGCTGCACCTGCACTACATCGACCAGGTGCTGGGCAAGCGCCCGGGCGCCTGCGTGTACGCCGCCATGAACATCCTGGTGCTGCCTGAGCGCCAGCTGGCCATGGTCGACACCCACGTCAACGAAAACCCGAACGCCAACGAGATCGCCGCCATCACCATCATGGCGGCGGAAGAGATGAAGCGCTTCGGCCTGGTGCCGCGCGCGGCCCTGCTGTCGCATTCGAACTTCGGCTCCTCCAACAGCGAATCGGCGCAGAAGATGCGCGCCGCTCTGGAGCTGGTGCGCCAGCGCGCGCCGGACCTGGAAGTGGACGGCGAAATGCACGGCGACACCGCGCTCGACTCCAAGTTCCGCCACAAGCTGCTGCCGCACACCACCCTGAAGCAGGACGCCAACCTGCTGGTGATGCCGAACATCGACGCCGCCAACATCGCCTACAACCTGGTCAAGACCGCGGCCGGCAACGGCATCGCGATCGGCCCGATCCTGCTCGGCTGCGCGGCGCCGGTGCACATCCTGACCCCGTCGGCCACCGTGCGCCGCATCGTCAACATGACGGCGCTGTGCGTGGTGGATGCGGTGTCGGAACGCGCCTAAGGGAGGGCCGGCCATGGTCGACCTGTCGCTCGCTATCCTGCACCACCTGCTGGCCTTCGGCATTGCCGCCGCCATCACCGCCCAGCTGGTGCTGGTGCGGCCGGGCATGCAGCCGCCGGCCGTGCAGCTGGCCGCCAAGTACGATATCGCGCTCGGCATCATGGCCGCGGCGCTGCTGGCGGTCGGCTTCCTGCGCGTGTTTTTCGGCGCCAAGGGGTCCGATTTCTACCTGCATAACCACGTGTTCTGGACCAAGGTGGTGCTGTTTGCCGTGGTCGGCCTGCTGTCGATCAAGCCGACGCGCGCCTTCCTGCGCTGGCGCAAGGCGCAGTCCAGCGATCCCGGCTTCGCGCCGGAGGAAGTCGACATCCGCGCCATCCGCAAGACGCTGATGATCGAAATCCACGTCTTCGCCCTCCTGCCGTTCGCTGCCGCCGCCATGGCGCGCGGCTACGGCTACGTTTGACAATTTCCCAGTAACAAGATGTAACTGTTGTAAGGCCCTGCCGCCCCGTACCGGGCGGCAGGAGGCCCTCTGTTACAATACTTCGTTTGGAAAAAGATGCAGTTTGGATAAGATAATGCAAACCACGAAACGCGCCCTGATCACGGGCATCACCGGCCAGGATGGCGCCTATCTTGCACAGCTGCTGCTGGAAAAGGGCTACGCAGTCACCGGCACTTTCCGCCGTACCAGCTCGGTCAACTTCTGGCGTATCGAAGAACTGGGCATCCAGGACCACCCGAACCTGAAGCTGGTCGAATTCGACCTGACGGACCTGGGCTGCATCCTGCGCCTGCTCCAGCAGGGCAACTTCGACGAGGTGTACAACCTGGCGGCGCAATCGTTCGTGGGCGTGTCGTTCGAGCAGCCCGTCACCACCGGCGAAATCACCGGCATCGGCGTGACCAACCTGCTGGAAGCGATCCGCATCATCAATCCAAAGATCCGCTTCTACCAGGCCTCCACCTCCGAGATGTTCGGCAAGGTGCAGGCCATCCCGCAGCAGGAAGACACGCCGTTCTACCCGCGCAGCCCCTACGGCGTGGCCAAGCTGTACGCGCACTGGATGACCGTGAACTACCGCGAGTCGTACGGCATGTTCGCCGCCTCCGGCATCCTGTTCAACCATGAATCGCCGCTGCGCGGGCGCGAGTTCGTCACGCGCAAGATCACCGACTCGGTGGCCAAGATCAAGCTGGGCAAGCTGGACGTGCTGGAGCTGGGCAACCTGGACGCCAAGCGCGACTGGGGCTTCGCCAAGGAATACGTGGAAGGCATGTGGCGCATGCTGCAGGCCGACAAGCCGGACACCTATGTGCTGGCCACCAACCGCACCGAGACCGTGCGCGACTTCGTGGGCATGGCCTTCAAGGCGGTCGGCATCGCCATCGAATGGCAGGGCAGCGCCGAGAGCGAGACCGGGCATGACGCCGCGACCGGCAAGGTGCTGGTGCGCGTGTCGCCCAAGTTCTACCGTCCGGCCGAAGTGGACCTGTTGATCGGCAACCCGGCCAAGGCGCACAAGGAACTGGGCTGGCAGCCGTCCACCACGCTGGAAGAGCTGTGCCAGATGATGGTGGAAGCCGACCTGCGCCGCAACACCGCGGGCGTCTCGCTCTGATGGCCCACAGCCTGGCATTGCTGTCGCCGGCCCGCGAGGGCGCGGGCAAGCGCGCGCTGGTGACGGGCCTGCACGGCTTCACCGGCCATTACGTGCTGGCCGAGCTGGCAGCCGCCGGCTACGAGGTGGTCGGCACGGCCGCGCCGGGCCATGCGCATGCCATGCCGGGCGCGCGCACCATCGAGGTTGACCTGACCGACCGCCTGGCGCTGGCCGCCGTGGTGCGCGAAGTGCAGCCCGACGTGGTGGTGCACCTGGCCGCCATCGCCTTCGTCGCGCACAGCGATGTCGAGCAGATCTACAAAGTGAACGTGGTGGCCACGCGCCACCTGCTGGATGCCCTGGCGGCGCTGGACAAGAAGCCGTCCGCCGTGCTGCTGGCCTCCAGCGCCAACATCTACGGCAATTCCGAGCTCGAGGTGCTGCACGAGGACGTGGCGCCGGCGCCGGCCAACGATTACGCCGTGTCCAAGCTGGCCATGGAATACGCGGCGCGCCTGTGGATGGACAAGCTGCCCATCATCATGGTGCGCCCGTTCAACTACACCGGCGTTGGCCAGGCCGAGAACTTCCTGCTGCCGAAGATCGTGTCGCACTTCCGCCGCAAGGCCGCCGACATCGAGCTGGGCAACCTGCACGTGTGGCGCGATTTTTCCGACGTGCGCGTGGTGGCCGCGGCCTACCGCGCGCTGCTGGCCGCGGCGCCGGCCGGGCGCGTGTTCAACGTCAGCTCCGGCAAGGCTTACTCGCTGGGCGAGGCGCTGCGCATGATGGAAGAGATCGCGGGCTACCGCATCAACGTCCACGTCAACCCGGCCTTCGTGCGCGCCAATGAAGTGGTGCGCCTGACCGGCGACAACCGCCGCCTGGCCGGCGTGGTGGGCGCGATCGATCCGCTGCCGCTGGAACAGACCCTGCGTTGGATGTACGAAGCGTGATTTTATTGAAGCAGTAGGTCCACCATGCGCGTACTCCATTTCTACAAGACTTATTACCCGGACTCCTGGGGCGGCATCGAACAGGTGATCCGCCAGATGTGCGTGGGCACCGGGCGCCTGGGCGTGACCAACGAAGTGCTGACCCTGACCCGCAACGGCGGGCCGGAGACCATGCAGATCGAAGGGCACACCGTGCACCGCGTGCCACTCGATTTCGAGATCGCCTCCAACGCGTTCTCGTTCTCCGCCATCCGCAAGCTGGCGCGCCTGGCGCGCGAGGCGGACGTGATCCACTACCACTTCCCCTGGCCCTTCATGGACCTGGCGCACTTCATGGCGCGCGCCAAAAAGCCGAGCGTGGTGACCTACCACTCCGACATCGTGCGCCAGAAAACCCTGCTGCGCGTGTACACGCCGCTCAAGCGCCGCTTCCTGAACGACGTGGACGCCATCGTGGCCACCTCGCCCAATTACTTCGCCTCGTCGGAAGTGCTGGGCCGCTACCGCGACAAGGTGAGCGTGATCCCGTTCGGCCTGGACCGCACCACCTATATCGAACCGCGCCCGGAAATACTGGACAAATGGCGCGCGCGCACCAATGGCGAGCGCTTCTTCCTGTTTGTCGGCGTGCTGCGCTACTACAAGGGCCTGCACATCCTGCTCGACGCCGTCTCCCGCACCGACTACCCGGTGGTGATCGTGGGCGCCGGCCCGATCGAGCAGGAGCTCAAAGCGCACGCCGAGCGCCTCGGCCTGCACCATGTGCAGTTCGTCGGCGCGGTGGATGAGGAGGACAAGGTGGCCCTGCTCAAGCTGTGCTACGCCATGGCCTTCCCCTCGCACCTGCGCTCGGAAGCGTTCGGCATCTCCCTGCTGGAAGGCGCCATGTATGGCAAGCCGATGATCTCGAGCGAGATCGGCACCGGCACCACCTACATCAACATCGACAACGAAACCGGCCTGGTGGTGCCGCCGAGCGACCCGGCCGCGTTCGAGCAAGCCATGCGCACTTTGTGGGACAACCCGCAGCTGGCGGCCGACATGGGGCGCCGCGCCGAGGCGCGCTACTGGGAATTGTTCACGGCTGAGAAAATGGCCGAGAACTACGCCACGCTATACCGCACCCTGGTCGCTTGAAGCTTGCAATCGTCCGCCTCTTTGCTTAAATGGAGAGGTGTGACCGACGACAAGCCCGATGCTGATCGAACGCGAATCCCCTTTGCAGCGCCTGCGGGAGCTGGCCCGGAAAGCCGCCGCAGGGCAGGGCGCGGTCGCCCTGGTCAGCGGCGAGGCCGGCATAGGCAAATCGTGTTTACTGAAGGAGTTCACGGCCGGCTTAGGCGCAGGCTATCAAGTGCTGCAGGGCGGCTGTGAAGACTTGTACACACCGCGCGCGCTGGGACCGTTGCGCGATATGGCGCCGCAGCTGGGGCCCGAGCTGGCCGGCCTGCTCGAGGGCGCGGCCGGCAGTACGCGCCTGTTCCCCCAGCTGCTGGCCTGGCTGGCCGGCGCGCCCGCCACCACCGTGCTGGTGGTGGAAGACCTGCACTGGGCCGACCAGGCCACCCTCGACCTGTTGAAATACCTGGCGCGGCGCCTGGCCGGGCTGCGCGTGCTGCTGCTGGCCAGCGTGCGCAGCGACGAGCTGGTGGCCGGCCATGCTTTCTGGCGCTGGGTCGGCGACCTGCCGCCGGCCTGCACCGAGCGCCTGGCGCTGGCGCCGCTGTCGCCGCAGGGCGTGGCGCAACTCGCTACGGCGGCCGGACGCGATGCGGAAGAACTGTATCGCATCAGCGCCGGCAATCCTTTCTTTGTCACGGAACTGCTGGCCGGCACCGGCGCCGGCACGCGCCTGCCCATGTCCATCCGCGACGCGGTCTGGAGCCGCATGGCGCGCCTGCCGGAGGATGAGCGCAGCCTGCTGGAGCTGCTCAGCGTGAGCCCGGCCGCCTGCGAAGACTGGCTGCTGGCGGGCGTGCTGGGGCCGCAGGCGATGGCGGCCTGTGACAGCTGCCTGGCACGCGGCCTGCTGCAGCTGACGCCCAAGGGCCACTACCTGTTCCGCCACGAGCTGGCGCGGCTGGCGGTGGCCAGCCAGCTGGCGCCAGCGCGCCTGCGCCAGCTGCATGCGCGCCTGTGCGAGGTGCTGGAGACGCCGGCGCCGGCGCAGCGCCCGCCCGAGCTGGCGCGCCTGGTGCACCATGCGGCCGCCGCGCACGACGCGCTGCGCGTGCTGCGCCTGGCGCCGCGCGCCGCGCACGAGGCGGCGCAGCTGGGTGCGCACCGGCAGGCCGCCGGCCACCTGGCGACGGCGCTGCGCTTCGTGTCCGAGGCCACGCCGGCGCCGCAGGCGGCGCAGCTGTACGAGGACTGGTCGTACGAGGCGGGCCTGGTGCGCATCGACGACGAGGTGATCGCGGCGCGCCACCAGGCCATCGCCCTGTGGCGCGGCCTGGGGCGCGCCGACAAGGCCGGTTTCAACCTGCGCTGGCTGTCGCGCCTGCACTGGTACCGCGGCGAAGCGGAACTGGCCGCGCGCTACGGCATGGAGGCCATCGCCCTGCTGGAGCAGCTGCCGCACAGCAGCGAGCTGGCCATGGCCTACAGCCTGCGCTCGCAGCACGAAATGCTGCAGGACCATCCGGCGGCCGCCATCGCCTGGGGCGAACGCGCGCTGGCGCTGGCCGGCGAAGTGGGCGACATCGAAACGCGCGTGCATGCGCTGAATAATATCGGCACGGCGCGCCTGTTTTCCGGCCAGGCCGAGGGCCAGGACCTGCTGGAGGAAAGCCTGCGCCTGGCCCTGCAGCACGGCTACCATGAGCATGCGGCGCGCTGCTACACCAACCTGAGCGAATGCGCCGTGACGGCCAAGCGCTTCGCACTGGCCGAGCGCGTGCTGGCGCAGGGCATCGCCTTCGACAGCGAACATGACCTCGATGCCTGGACCCATTACTTGGTGGGCTGGCAGGCGCAGTTGCGCATGGCGCAAGGGCGGCTGGCGGAGGCGCAGCAGATTGCGCAGGGCGTGCTGGCGCTGCCGCACCTGACCCTGCTCATGCGCCTGCCGGCGCTGACGGTGCTGGGCCGCACGCGCGCGCGCCTGGGCCAGGCCGACGGCAGCGCCTACCTGGAGCAGGCTTTGCAGGGCGCGCTGGCCACCGGCGAGCCGCAGCGCATCGTGGAGGCCAGCCTGGGGCTGGCGGAGACGGCCTGGGTCGCGGGCGACCTGGCGGCGTGCCGCGCCACGCTGGCCGCGCTGGCGCAGCACGATGTGGCCGGCGTCAACCTGTGGGAGCGCGGCGAGCTGGCGCTGTGGCAGCAGCGCGCCGGGCTGCCGCTGCTGGCGGCGGCGCAAGGGGCAGCGCTGCCGCCGCCAATTGCCGCCGAACTGGCCGGCGATGGCCAGGCGGCCAGCGCGCTGTGGCTGGAACTGGGCCTGCCGTTCGAGGCCGGCCTGGCCTTGCTGCGCGTCGGCGGCCAGGAGGCCGGCGCCGCCGCCTTGCGCGCGGTGGCGCTGTTCGAACAGATCGGCGCACGCAGCGCCGCCGCCCGGGCGCGCGCCCTGGCCTGCAATTTGGGGCAGGGCGCCGGCCTGCCCAAGGCGCGGCGCGGTCCCTACCAGGCAGCGCGCAGCCACCCGGCCGGCCTGACGCGGCGCGAGGCGCAGATCCTCGACCTGCTATTGGCGGGGCAGAGCAATGCCGCGATCGCGCGCCAGCTGGTGCGCTCGCCGCGCACGGTGGAACACCATGTGTCGGCCCTGCTGGAAAAGCTGGGCGCCAGCAACCGCTGCGAGCTCATGCGCCGCATGCAGCAAAAAATAGGTAGGGAACAGCGGGAATCTGGGTAGGGTTACCGATGGCCACGGCAGGTGCCGAAGCGTATTATTGACGGTAAGCGCGGAAGACATCGTTAAGGTGGTGCCCGAGGCCGGAATCGAACCGGCACGCCTTGCGGCGGCGGATTTTGAGTCCGCTGCGTCTACCAATTTCACCACTCGGGCCACATAACGCGACGAGCATTATTACCGATTTGCCCCCCTGCGGCAACCCTGGCGCACGATTTATGCATTTGGCAAGCGCCAGGGTCGGGGGCAAAGCGACATACCAGCATGCCAGGCCCGCCCGCCAGCGGGGCTGGCGCCCCACAGCGCCCGGCCAATCCGGCGGCGGCGCGGGTACCAGGTTTGGACCGCCGGGACGGATGCACCCCATCCGCTCCGCCGCCCCGGGCTGCAATGCCGCCATCGATGGCAAGCCCTCCAGGCCCTCTCGCAGTTCGTCCGCGCTGCATGCGTTCTGTCCCCCGGAACGTGCTGCCCGTCGCCGCGGAACTGCACATCCGAACACTCTTTGCTAACTTGAATTGACCCCGCACACTTTCTGATTGCGGGGCAACAGGCAAACCAATCGGAGATGATGATGAAAAAGCTGATGATGTTGGGTGCCCTGGCCGCACTTCTGGTGGGTGGCAGCGCAGTCGCTGCCGGGCCGAATGATCCCTCGGTGCAGATCAAGGCGCCGGAGGTAAGCTACAAGCTGCATGCGGACGAGTTCAAGGACTTCGCCCATACCTATGTGCTGGCCGACAGCAAGGCGATCCGCTTCAGCCAGAGCGGCCGGCGCTATTGGGCCAGGCTGGCGGGCGAGAACAAGGTGGAGCTGTATCCGATGGCGGCCAACGTCTTCGTGACGGCGGCCGGTGCGCGCATCGAGTTCAGCGACCAGGGCGAACAGGTGGCGATCGATAACTACGAACGCCTGCCCATGTCGGTGGCGCTGGGCGCCACCAATGTACGCATGGTGGCCAGCCGCTGAGGAAGGGGCAGCGGCACTGGCGCGCCAATGCGGCGCGCCAGCAGGCGCTTATGCCGCCTGCTGCAGGGGCGCCGTGTCCAGGCGCTCTTCCAGCAGGGCGAAGATGGCGTCCTTCGACAGCACGTAGCGCTCCATCAGTTCATCCTTGATCGATTCCATCACACCCCGGTAGTCGCGCATGGCGGCCAGGGTGGTGCTGTACAACTCATCGGCCTTGGCTTCCACCTGCACCAGCGTGTGCTCGTCGCCCGAGTCGCCGCGCAGCTGGCTGTAATCGAGCTTGGAGCGCGAGTACATCGACAGGCGGTTGACCATCATGTCCAGCATGCGGGTGGCCTTCTCGATATCGTTCTGGCTGCCCACCGAAATGCCGCGCGCGCCGTAGAACAGTTCCTCGGCCGCCACGCCGCCGTACAGCTGCATCACGTCGCGTTCCATTTCTTCCAGCGTGCGCAGCGACATGTCGTCGCCCGCGCTCAGCACATAGCCCAGCGCATTCATCTTCGACACGGCCTCGGTGGAAATCTTCAGCAGGTGCGACTTCTCCTTCACCTGCGCCAGCGGCAGGCCGGCGCGCAGGTAGGGGTCGATCTGCATGAAGAAGTGGCCCAGCTCATGCAGCGCGATGCGCTCGCGCTGGCGCGTCTTCTCGGCGGTGGTGGCGCGGTCGGTCAGGCCGATGGTGGCGCGCTCGAAAGCGCGGAACATCAGGTCGGTGTTGATCACGCATTTTTCCTGGATCGAAATCATGGAGGCGCGGTCGACCACGGTTTCCAGCAGGGCCGGGCTGAGGTTGGCGGTGATGTCGGCCACCTGGTCCAGGTCCATATCGGCCCAGTCGACCAGGCCTTCCTGCTTGCGCTTGAGGAAGGAGTCGAGCAGGGCGCGGCGCTCGGCCTTGTTGGGCAGGCGGAAATTGATCTTGACCGAGAAGCGGCGCAGCATGGCCTCGTCCATCGCGGTCGAGTTGTCGTCGAAGTTGGAGGCGACGATCCAGATCACGCCCTGGCCTTGCTCGCTCTTCACGCCGTCCAGCAGGCCGAGCAGGGTGTTGGCGGTGTCGTCTTCCCACTTCTTCTCGCCACGGCCGCGCGGCATGAACAGCGCCTGTGCCTCGTCCAGGAAGATGATGCAGTTGCCGCGTGCGCAGGCTTTCTTGTAGAGCGCATTCAGCGCCTTCGAACCGCCGCCGACATAGCCCGATTCGAGCGCCGAGCCGGAGGCCTGGATCAGCGGATAGCCGAGGCGCTTGGCCAGGTAGCCGGCCAGCTTGGTCTTGCCGGTGCCGGCCGGGCCGGTCAGCATCACGTTGAACGGCTTGTCGATATTGTGCTGCTTGTAGACTTCGCGGTTGCGGATCATGTCTTCCAGGTGCAGCACTTCCTGTTTGATGTCTTCCATGCCGATCAGGTCGTCCATCGAGCCCTTCAGCTTGTCGGGCGTGATGACCGAAGCGTTCGGGCCCATGCCCGGGATGCCCCACTTCAGCACGAACAGCACCAGGCCCACCACGAAGATGTCGAACGCATGGCGTTTCAGGAAAGCTTGCACGGACGCCCACTGGCCGCCGTCGTCCAGCAGCACGCCCTTGTGCGCGGCCAGGTAATCGTCCTTGGCGATGGCGTAGGGGATGTTATTGCGCAGCAGGACTTCGCGTTCCAGGCTCTGGTGCGAGGTGGACGGCACCACCACCACGTGCAGCGTGGCGGCGTCCTTGAATTTATAGATATAGCGCGGCGAATCGGCCAGCGGACGGGCGATCAGCAGGTAGTCAAGCTTGTCGCGCTGCGCCACCAGGGCCGTGATTTCGCCGATATTCTGCGAGCGCACCACCGGCGCGGCATCCTGCGCCACCTCGCCGCGCAGCAGCGCGAAGGCCAGGGCGGCGGTGGCCAGCATCACCAGGGTGATGCGTACCATGGGATTCTTGAGGGCGAGTTGGAGCTTGTAGATATTAAACATAGGCCTGGAAAACGCTGAGGTTTCGGGTGGGCCTATGGCCGGTGGCGAATGCCTCGGCTGGCCCTGTTGTCGGAAATGCTGTACGGCAACATTCCGCATATGGGGACTATAGCGAGGTATTCCAGCCTTGTGTCAGCCATCCCCTAAAAAAACTTTAGTTGCGCAACAGTAATAAATGGCAAGTTGTTTGCGCGCTTGTTATGGGACTTGTCAGGTGGGCATGTTCGACAATTGGCCGTCGGCGGCCGCATAATTGCCATCAGGAAAATTTCGAGGTGCTTATGGAAATGGACAAACAGCCTGACCGGATGCGCGTGCGGCACTACCAGGCTGCCTCCGGCCGCGGCACCGGGGCGGAGCGCGTGGTGTGCGTCCTGCTCACGAGTCCGGACGATATCCTTGCAGCGCGCAACAACCATGTCCTCAACTGCCTGCAAGCGGCGGGCGTGAGCCGCTCGGTCGGGGTCTATTTTTACCGGTTCAAGAACAGCACCGGCCCCTTCATCAAGATCGGCGAGTGTACCCGGCAGGAGGGTATTTCCGTGCGTTTCCAGCGCGGGTGGCATGGCACTCCTCGCTATTCGGATTCCTACCTGGGGAAATACACGAAGGATGGCAGTCAGGTGGACAGTGAATTCCTGCGTGAGATCCAACGCATCAGTGCCGGGAATCCGGCCTATTTTGTCTTCTACGAGCACGCGACGCTGCACTCGCACCCCAAAATTGACGAGGTGTTCTCGTACCGGTTCCACAAGCGCTTCTTCAAGCGCGGCACCCTTAGCCCGGAAAGGATGAACGGAAATCCGCTGCTGGCGCGGCGCCTGGTGTGGCACAAAACCGCGTTCAGTGAAGTCGCCCGCGGCCGTTTCCCCGATGGCAGCGCGTACCCGCTGGCCTAGACCGGTTCACTTCGTGGCTTGCCACTGCTCGTATTTCTTCTCCAGCCGGGTGAAGCTGCCATCCTTGCGCATGCTGTCGAGCGCGCTGTTCATGCGCTCGACCATGGCATCGGGCACCGAAGGGTTGCAGGCCAGGTAGACCTTGACCCGGTGGAAGGTCAGCACCGGCACCAGCTGTCCCGGTGCGGCGAACTGGGCCAGGGCGCTGATGTCGTTGTTGCGCACCCCCACCGCCCACAGGTCGATGCGGTCGAGCAGCAGCTTCTTCGGGTTGGAGGCGTCGTTCTGGGCCGGGTCGACATCGAAGCCGCGCGCGCGCAGGAATTCGTCGCGCGCGTCGCCGTTATAGGTGCCGATGCGCAGGCTGCGGGCGTCTTCCAGCGTTTGCAGCTGGTACTTGCGGCCGGCGCGCCCCATCAGGATCCATTCGGCCTCATCGGTGGGGCCGACCCATTTGAACTGCTTTTCGCGCTCTGGGGTGCGCGAGGTGGAGTAGACGCAGGTGTAGGGATCGCGCTGGGCCATGGTGTAGGCGCGCTTCCAGGGCAGCACGTCGATCTTGTAGCTGTAGCCGGTGCGCGCCAGCATTTCGCGGATCTTCTCGCTTTCGCGGCCGATCACTTCGTCGCCCACCTTCATGCTGGCCGGCGGCGCGTGCTCGGCGGTGATGAGCAGCGGCGGCATGGCGGGCGGGGTCGCCAGCGCCGCTGTGCTAGTAACCAGCAATATTGCAAAATAGGTTAACGCTGTTGCCATGCCGACCTCGTTGTTCTTGCCGCTTACAGCATAGCAGCAACCATGGGGGCGGACAATCGGGCGCCAGCCGTGCCGCAGGCCGGGCGCGGAAGACCAGGTCAGTGCTGCTGCGCGGCACGCCAGGCCGCGACAGCGGGGCCGATCTGGCCCAGCTGGATGAGCGGCGCCACGCCGGGCAAGGCCAGCTTGAGCAACGCCGGGTGGCTGCCGCCGGCCCAGATTTGCACATGTTCCGGCAGGGCTTGGCGCACGGCGCGCAAGCTGCGCTGCACGTCGGCGCCGCGCATGGTCTGGCTGAAACTGAGCGCCAGCACGTCAACGGCCTGAGCCGCCGCCGCTTGCACCATGTCCGCGATCGGCGTCTGCAGCCCGAGCGAGCGGCAATCGCAGCCTTCCAGTGCCATCAAGGTATGCGCCATCAGCAGCCCCAGCCCGTGCGACTCCTGCGGCACGGTGGTCAACAGGATACGCGGCGGCCGGCGATCGGTTTGCAGGGTCAATTCGGCCAGCATCTGCCGCAGCAGCGTGCTCACGCATTCGGTGTACAGATGCTCTTCAAAGACGGCAATGGCGCCGCGCGCCCAGGCCCGCCCCACTTCGGCAGTCAAGTCGGGCAGCACGTCGCACACCAGCCGCGCAATGCCCAGCCGTTTGGCGCTTTGGTTGAGTAACTGCAGCAAGCCCGGCATGTTGTGCTGCGCCAACTCCCGCAGGCATTCGTTTTGCAACGGCAGCTCGGGGGTAGCCGGCGGCAGTGCGCGCGCCTGGCATTCGTCCAGCAGCGTCTTCAAGGCCTCCAGAGGCAGGCTGGCAATGGCGGCCGGGCGCAAACCGTTGCTCAGCAGCAGTTGCATCAGTTGCAGGCGCTGTACCTGGTCTGCCGGGTAAAGGCGCTCACCCTGCGCGTTGCGCAGGGGCTGCGGAAAGCCGTAGCGACGTTCCCAGATGCGCAGTGTGTCCTTGGACAAAGTGGTGGCGCGCTCGACGGCGGCAATGGGAAGTAGATCCTGGTCGGTCATCCTGCGTATGGAAAATAGTGTCAAATTGGTATGTTCGGATTATAGCCGACCTTCCATTTTTGTCCTAGACAAAAAAATTTCCAGTGGGCATAATCTATCCCTGTTTTTGTTTGTCTAGGACAAAATAAATGTACAAGAGGCATCTCCATGAATGAACAAGCCGCTGCCTGCCAGGCCTGCCGTGGCGGCCATGCCTTGCCATTCGATTTCACCATGGCCTTCCAGCCGATCGTCGATGTCGAGCGCCGCGTCGTCTTCGCGCATGAATCGTTGGTGCGCGGCCTCGATGGCGCCGGCGCGGCGCACGTCCTGGCCCAGGTCAATGCCGAGAACCGCTATGCCTTCGACCAGGCTTGCCGCACCAAAGCCGTCGAACTGGTCAGCGGGCTCGGTTTACAGGGCTTGCTTAGCATTAACTTTTTGCCGAATGCCGTGTACGAACCGGAGACTTGCATCCGCGCCACGCTGGCGGCGGCGCGGCGCTTCGGCGTCGCGACCGATCGCTTGCTGTTCGAGATCACGGAAAGTGAACAAGTGAGCGACCGGCAGCACTTGCGCAATATCGTGCGCGAGTACCGTCGCCAGGGCTTCAAGACGGCGATCGATGACTTCGGGGCGGGCTATGCCGGCTTGAACCTGCTGGCCGACTTCCAGCCTGACTTCATCAAGCTCGACATGGAACTGATCCGTGACTTGCATGAGGACCACGTGCGCCAGGTGCTCGTACGCTGCCTGGTGGAGGCCTGCCGCGCCCTGCAGATCGAAGTCATTGCCGAGGGCGTGGAGTCGGCCGGCGAGTTGCGTTACCTGCGCTCGCTCGGCGTCCAGCTGTTCCAGGGCTACTTGTTCAGCCGACCGGTGGTCGGCCAGGTGCCCGGCGTGCATTGGCCCGCTGCCAACCAAGCCGCTTCAATCAATCCCATCAAGGAGTCACCATGCGCAATCTGACCGTGCGCCGCAAGCTGTACCTCGCGTTCGCCGCGCTCACCCTGGTGGTGCTGGCGATGGCGCTGTCAGCCATTTACCTGTTGTCCGCCACCAGCGAGCGCTTCGACCAGTTCGTCAATGGCATCAATGCGCGTGCGCACACCATGGAGCGCCTGCGGGTGGCGGTGGACCAGCGCGCCATTGCGGCGCGCAACCTGGTGCTGGTCGAGGGGGCGCAGGACCTGGCGCTGGAGCAGCAAGCCGTCATGCGCGCGCACGCCAGCGTGGCGACGGAGCTGGCACGCCTGCAGCAGCTGGCGCAGGCCGCCGAGGTTCCCGCCCTGGTGCGCAGCAAAATCGCCGCCATTGCCGAAGTGGAACAACGCTATGCGCCGGTGGCGCTGAATATCGTCGAACTGGCACTGCAAGGACAGCGCGCGCAGGCGGTGCGGCGCATGAACGACGACTGCCGCCCTCTGTTGCGCGAGCTGGCGCGCGTCACCGACGACTATGCCGCACTGACCAATGGCAGGGCCCAGGCCATGGTGGCGGCGGCGCATGCGGCCTACGAGGCGCAGCGCCGCACCTTCATCGCCGGCTTGCTGCTGGCGGTGGCGCTGTCGCTGTTGGCGGGCGTGGCCATTCTGCGCAGCCTGGCGGCCGAACTGGGTGCGGAGCCGCACGTGTTGCGCGAACTGTTCAGCCGGCTGGCCGCCGGCGACCTGACGCAGGAGATCGCGCTGCCGCCGGGCGACCAGCACAGCGTGCTGGCCTTCGTGGCCCGCATGCAGGCCGGGCTGCGCGACATCGTCAGCGGGGTGCGCGCCAACGCGGAGGAGGTGTCGGCTGCCGCCAGCCAGATTTCCTCCGGCAACCAGGAACTGGCGGGCCGCACCGGCAGCCAGGCCAGCGCACTCGAGCAAACCGTGGCGGCGATGACGCGCTTTGGCAGCACCGTGCGGCACAATGCCGAGCAGGCGAAGGTGGCGCACGCCTTGGCGCTGCGCGCCAACCAGGCGGCCGGGCAGGGCGGCGTTGCCGTGCAGCATGCTGTGCACACCATGCAAGGCATCAACGAACGCTCGCGCCAGATTGCCGACATCATTGGCGTGATCGAAAGCATCGCGTTCCAGAGCAATATCCTGGCACTGAATGCCTCGGTGGAGGCGGCCCGCGCCGGCGAGCAGGGGCGCGGTTTCGCCGTGGTGGCGAGCGAGGTACGCAGCCTGTCACAGCGCAGTGCGGCCGCGGCCTTGGAAATCAAGGCCCTGATTACCGACAGCGTGGAGCGCATCGACCAGGGCGCCATGCAGGTGGAAGCGGCCGGCGCCGCCATGACGGAAATCGTGGGCGGCATCCAGCGCGTCTCCGACGTGTTGAGCGGCATCGCGGCCGCCAGCAGCGAGCAGGACACCGGTCTGGGCCAAGTGGCCGGGGCCGTGCAGCGCATCGACACGGCGACGCAGCAAAATGCCGGCATGGTGAGCCAGATCGCCGCCGCCGCGGCGGAGCTGCAGCACAAGGCGCACAATCTGGCGCAGGCAATGACGGCCTTCCGCCTTGCGCCGCACGCGCTGGCCGCGCCGTTGGCGGGCCGGGAGCGTGCCAGGGCGGCAGGCGGCCGCCTGGCGGCAGCCCTGGGCAGCCGCTAAAGCCCGCTGGCGCCAGGTGAACAGCGCCGGCCCGGCCGGGCTGGCTCAGCGCATGGGCGTGGCGCGGCGCTGGAACAGGCGGAAGCGCTCGCTGCGGTCGGAGGCGCGGTGGCCTTCCCACAGCAGCTGCCATTCGGGCCCGGGCTGTTGCTGGCGGGAACGGGATTTGATGCTATCTTGCAACAGCATGACCTTGCATTGGCCGCCGGCCACGCCGGTGAACGGCAGGCGGCCGAAATAGGCGAACGAGGCGCGCTGGGCCGGCGTGACATTGGTTTGTACGCAATCGGTGCCGGCCGGCAGCGCGGCGGCCGCCTGGCGCGCCACGGCGGCGTAGCTCTTGCTGTAATTGACGTTCGGCAGGAACAGGGTCATCAGCAGGATCCAGATCAGGATCAGGCCGCCCGACGACAGCACCACGGCGCGCCACAGCACGGCCGGGCGGCGCGAAATGCGCCAGTGCACCAGCATGAACCAGCCGGCGGTGGCGCACAGGCCCACCAGCAGGGCCGGCCAGCGCACTTCCGGCGTGAAGCCGGGGATCAGCTTGAGCACATTGTGGGCCGGCTTGGCCGGCCAGCCGGTCAGCTGGGCGTAGTAGAAGATCCACAGCACGGCGGCGCACAGGGTCAGCACCATGACGCTGAACCAGTCGATGGCGTTGATGGCGCCGCGCTGCATGGTGAGCAGGCCGAAGGCGGCCATGATGGCCAGCGGCGGCAGCAGCATCAGCAGGTGGCCCTGCTCGGGCAGCGGGTTGAGCAGCACCAGGATGGCGGCGGCGGTGACGAAGGTGATCGGCACCACGATGTGCAGCAGGTTGCTCTGGCGGCGCCAGGCCCACACGGCCCAGGCGGCAAACGGCCAGGCCGGCCAGAAGAACCAGACGCCGACGCGGAAGAAGTTGCGCAAGCCTTCGAAACCGCCTACTTTCAGCTGGGCCGCGTTCCAGGCCAGCCAGGCCGCCAGCGGTTCCTGGCCGTAGGGGCGCGCCAGCAGGGCCGGCACGGCCCACAGGGCGGTGACGCCGGCCGCCACCAGCAGCGCCAGGCCGAGGTCGCGCAGCGAGCGGCCGGCCGGCATGGCCAGGAAGCGGGTGCAGGCAAACAGGGCCAGCAGCAGGGCGGCCGGGACCACCCAGCCGCGCGTCAGGGTCAAGAGGCCGAGCGCCATGCCGGCCAGCGCCGCATTGCGCAGCGACGGCAGCTCCATATAGCGCACGCTGCGGTACAGGGTGAGCGCCAGCAGCGCCACCTGCAGCGGCTCGGCCGTGGTTTCATGGCTGTGGACCAGCAGGCCCAGGCAGCCGAGGTAGATCAGCACGGCGGCATCGGCCAGGGTGCGGCCAAAATCGTCCGGCTCGGGCTGGCCGCCGAAGGCCAGGCGCAGCGGCTGCGCTTCCGGCCGGCGGCCGAGGTTGAAGGTGGCGTACCACAGGGCGCTGACGCCCAGCAGGAAGATGCCGAGGGTGGCGACGCGGGCGGCAAACACATCGCCCAGGGCCCAGCCGAACAGCTTGATGCCCAGCGCGCCGAGCCAGAAGGCCAGCGGGCCTTCGTCGGTGACCGAGAGGCCGGCGATGTTCGGCCACAGCCAGTCCTGCCAGCTGCCGTGCGCCATGGTCCACATCACGCCGAAGCTGGCGGCATCGTCATTCTTCCACGGCTCGCGCCCGATCAGGCCGGGCAGGATGTACAGCAGGCCCAGGGCGAAAATGGCCCAGCGGGGCAGGGTGCGGGTGGCGGCGGCGGGAAGACGGACTGGCTTCATCGGTCAACTTTATTCTTGGGAAAGCAGGAGTATGACGGGCAAATAACAAAAAAGGCAGCCGCAGCTGCCTTTTTTTCGAAGCGGACGCGATTAAGCGTTGGCGACGGCGGTCTTGGAACCGACTTTGCCGAACTTCTGGCGGAATTTTTCCACGCGACCGGCGGTGTCGACGATCTTGTGCTGGCCGGTGAAGAATGGGTGGGATTCCGAGGACACCTCGATCTTGACCAGTGGGTACTCTTTACCTTCGTAGGTAGCGGTTTCCTTGGTCTGGATGGTGGAACGGGTGATGAACTTGAAGTCGCAGGACACGTCGTGGAACAGGACTTCGCGGTAATCTGGATGGGTATCAGCTTTCATGCTTTTCTCTCAATGTTGGTAGCCAAACAGCACTTCGGCGGTCCTAACTGCTTCGCGACCCGATTGCTCTTCACTTGCCAGGGTTTAAATGAACTCGCGATTATAGCAAAAAATGGGCCAAAAAAATGGGGACGTACCCCATTTATTGTTGGCCATCGCAAAAGTGGGGACGTACCGGAAAATGGGGTACGTCCCCATTTTTTTTGATTAGCCGCCGCGGCGCATCATCTCGAAGAACTCGCCGTTGTTCTTGGTGGCGCGCATCTTGTCGAGGATGAACTCCATCGCTTCGATCTCGTCCATCGAGTACAGCAGCTTGCGCAGGATCCAGATCTTCTGCAGCTGGTCGGCCTTGATCAGCAGCTCTTCGCGGCGGGTGCCGGACTTGTTCAGGTTGATGGCCGGGTAGACGCGCTTCTCGGCCAGGCGGCGCTCCAGGTGCACTTCCATATTGCCGGTGCCCTTGAATTCTTCGTAGATCACGTCGTCCATGCGCGAACCGGTTTCGATCAGCGCGGTGGCGATGATGGTCAGCGAGCCGCCTTCTTCCACGTTACGGGCGGCGCCGAAGAAGCGCTTTGGACGCTGCAGCGCGTTGGCGTCCACACCGCCGGTCAGCACCTTGCCGGAGGCAGGGATCACGGTGTTGTAGGCGCGCGCCAGGCGGGTGATGGAGTCCAGCAGGATCACCACGTCTTTCTTCATTTCGACCAGGCGCTTGGCTTTTTCCAGCACCATCTCGGCAACCTGCACGTGGCGGGTGGCCGGTTCGTCGAAGGTGGAGGCCACCACTTCGCCGCGCACGGAGCGCTGCATCTCGGTCACTTCCTCTGGACGTTCGTCGATCAGCAGCACGATCAGGGTCACGTCCGGGTGGTTGGTGGTGATGGCGTGCGCGATATGCTGCAGCATCACGGACTTGCCGGACTTGGGCGATGCCACCAGCAGGCCGCGCTGGCCTTTGCCGATCGGCGCCACCAGGTCGATGATACGGCCGGTGATGTTTTCGGTGCCGGTCATGTCGCGCTCGAGGCGCAGCGGCACGTTCGGGTGCAGCGGGGTCAGGTTCTCAAACAGGATGCGGTGCTTGGAGGCTTCCGGCGATTCGCCGTTGACCTTGTCCACCTTCACCAGGGCGAAATAGCGCTCGCCATCCTTCGGGGTACGCACTTCGCCTTCGATCGAGTCGCCGGTGTGCAGGTTGAAGCGGCGGATCTGCGATGGGCTGATGTAAATGTCGTCGGTCGACGCCATGTACGAGGCGTCGGGCGAGCGCAGGAAGCCGAAGCCGTCCGGCAGCACTTCCAGGGCGCCGTCGCCGAAGATCTGCTCGCCGGCCTTGGCGCGTTTTTTCAGGATCGCGAACATCAGTTCCTGCTTGCGCAGGCGGGCCGCGTTATCGATATCGAGGCTGATGGCCATTTCCAGCAAAGCTGAAACGTGCATAGCCTTAAGTTCAGAAAGGTGCATAGCTGTTTGAGTGTCCCGTGACGGGAAAGTAAGGGTAGGGGAGGGAACTACGTGGATCTATTAAATTAAGGGAAAGGTTTTTGGGCGCTTTCCCTGCCAATCAGGCGGGCTGCGGGCGCAGCACCGCCTATCTTACATCAAATATTGCTGTCGATGAAAGAGGTCAGTTGACCTTTTGCCATTGCGCCGACTTTTTGTGCGGCTGGCACGCCATTTTTGAACAGGATCAGGGTCGGGATGCCGCGGATGCCGAACTTGCCCGGCACCTGCTGGTTGCTGTCCACGTCCATCTTGGCGATGGTGATCTTGCCGTCGTATTCCTTGGCCACTTCTTCCAGGATCGGGGCGATGCTCTTGCAAGGGCCGCACCATTCAGCCCAGAAGTCCACCAGCACAGGGCGGTCGGCCTTCAGCACGTCGCTGTCGAAGGATGCGTCGGTAATGTGTTTGATCAGGTCGCTCATTATTTTTCCTCAATTGAATAGTCGCCCGGGATAACCCCTTGCTGTTATCGCCCATCTGGCGACGAACTGCACTAATTCAATACTGGGAAGTCAACAGGGAATCAGGGCGGGAATGGCCCAAATAATAACCGATTTTGAAAAAATGGGGACGTACCCCATTTTCGCGCGGCGAAAATGGGGTACGTCCCCATTTTTTTTGTCCGATTGTCAGACCTGACCCCGAATTTTGGCGAGCAGCTCGGCCAGGGCCGCCGGGCTGGCGGGCTTGGCCAGGGTGCCGAGCAGGCGCAGGCCGTGGGCGCGCGCCAGCGTGTCGGCGGCCTGGCGCACGCTGGCGTCCATGCCGGACAGCAGTACCACGGCGCCGCCAAAGTGGCTGTCGGCGGCTTTGTGCAGGAATTCAATGCCGTCCAGCTCGGGCATCGACAGGTCGCAGATCAGCAGGTCGGGGCGGTATTGCGGCAGGGCCAGCAGGGCCTGGCGGGCGTCGCTTTCGCTGCGCACATTGAGCTGGCCCAGGTCTTCCAGCATGTCGGCCAGCATGCTCAGCATGAAGGGGTCGTCATCCACCAGCAGGATGCGCAAGGGAGGGCTGGGCGGGTGGAGGGTGTCAGTCATCGTCGGCAAAAGTGGTGTTGGTCATGATGTGTTCGCTCACCTGGTGCAGCAGCTGCCACAGCTGGTCGAGCAGGCTGCGTGCGCTGGCGGCGTCGGCATTTTCCGGTAATTGTTCCAGCTGCTGGCACAGCTCGGCCATGCCGAGCGCGCCCACGGCGCGCGCGCTGCTCTTGATGCGGTGCCCCAGCTCGCGCACCTTCTGCAGCTCGCCGGCCCCCAGCGCCGCTTCCATTTCGTTGAAGCCGGCTTCGCTGGTCTGCAGGAACTTGAAGGCGAACTTGCGGATCTTGTGCGGGTGGTAGCCCAGCAGCTGGGCCAGCACCGACAGGTCGATGATGGCCGGGTCGCCGGCCAGCGTCGGGCGGAAGGCGGCGCGCCCGCTGGGGCGGGCGGCGCGCGCGGGATCGGCCGCGGCGGCATCGGCGGCGCTGCGTTCGGGCAGCCAGCTGGCAATGGTCTGGTACATCAGGGCCGGCTGGATCGGCTTGGCGATGAAGTCGTCCATGCCGGCCTGCAGGCAGCGTTCGCGGTCGTCCTTGGTGGCGGTGGCGGTCATGGCCAGCACGCGCGTGCTGGCCAGGGCCGGGTCGGCGCGGATGCGGCGCGTCGCTTCCAGGCCGTCCATCAGCGGCATCTGCACGTCCATCAGCACGCAGTCGAACTCGGCCTGCTGCAGCAGGTCGAGCGCTTCGGCGCCGTTGTTGGCCAGGCACACCGAGGAGCCGGCTTCCTCCAGCATTTCCAGGGCGATTTGCTGGTTGAAGGTGTTGTCCTCGACCAGTAAGATGCGCGCGTCCTTCAGCGCCTGCATGGCGGCGGCGCTGCGCGCGCTGTCGAGCAGGGCGGCGGCGGCGGCGTTGACTTCGTTGATCAGCTCGGGCACGCGGCGCGCCGACAGGCCCAGGCGGGCGGTGAACCAGAAAGTCGAGCCTTCGCCGGGCACGCTGTGCACGCCCACTTCGCCGCCCATCAGCTGCGCCAGCTGTTTGCAGATGGCCAGGCCCAGGCCGGTGCCGCCGTATTCGCGCGTGATGGCCGTGTCGGCCTGCTGGAAGGCCTGGAACAGCTTGCCTTGCTCTTCTTCCGTCAGGCCGATGCCGTGGTCGCGCACTTCAAAGCGCAGCAGGCAGACGCTGTCGTCGGCCAGCAGCTGGCGCACGCTGACGTCGATGCTGCCCTGCTCGGAGAACTTGATGGCGTTGTTGACGTAGTTGATCAAAATCTGGCCCAGGCGCAGCGGGTCGCCGCGCAGCACCGGCGGCAGCGCCGGGTCGAGCTCGAACGCCAGGCGCAGGCCGCGGCTGGCCGCCTTCGGCGCCACCACCGTGGTCAGGGTCTGGATCACATGGTCGAGCGAGAAGTCGACGTCGTCGATCTCCAGCTTGCCGGCCTCGATCTTGGAGATGTCGAGGATGTCGTCGATGATGCGCAGCAGGTGCTCGCCGGCGAAGCGGATCTTTTCCAGGTAGTCGCGCTGGCGCGGCTCCAGCT
The DNA here is from genome assembly GCF_041914865.1 of Pseudoduganella sp. Lineage (NCBI taxonomy): Bacteria > Pseudomonadati > Pseudomonadota > Betaproteobacteria > Burkholderiales > Oxalobacteraceae > Pseudoduganella > Pseudoduganella sp. Next base: position 109,322 of record NZ_JAYSCO010000003.1, read on the forward strand.
CGGTCTTCAGCGCCAGGTAGGCCATGCCGATCACGCCATTCATCGGGGTGCGGATCTCGTGGCTCATCTTGGCCAGGAACTGGCCTTTGGCGGCCGACGCTTCCTCCGCCTGCTGGCGCGCCTCCTCCAGCTGGGCGGTGCGCTGCGCCACGCGCTCTTCCAGGTGCTCGTTCAGTTCGCGCAGCGCGCGCTCGGTGGCCTTGCTGTCGGAAATGTCGATCGCCATGCAGATCAGGTAGGCCGGCGCGCCCTGGGCGTCGTACACCGGCTTCTTGAAGGTGCGCAGCTGGCGCGGGGCGCCCAGCGCCGGGTTCCAGATGGTTTCCTCGAAATCGATCAGGGTGCGCCCGGCGAAGGCCTGCAGGTCCTTGGCGCGGAAGGCCGCCACTTCCTCCGGCGCGTGGAAGGCGGTGTAGTCGCCGTTGTTCAATTCGTCGAAGGTGTAGCCGAACTGCTGCTCGCAGGCGCGGTTCATCAGGATCATGCGGCTGTCCTTGTCCTTGATGAACAGGCCGATCGGCATCATCTGGATGATTTCCTGCAGCCGCTGCTCGCCCTGGCGCAGCGCGTCTTCGCTCTTCTTGCGGTAGCTGATGTCGGTCAGGCTGGCCACCACCATGCTGCCCGGGCCGAGCTCGTCGCGCATCGGCTCCACGTTGACCGACAGCCAGCAGCGTTCTTCGGCCGCGCCGGCCGGCGCCGCCACGCCCATCACCACGTCGCGCACCGGCTGGCCGCTGGCCAGCGCCTGCGCCACCGGGTGTTCCTGTACGTCGAAGCGGCGGCCGTCCTCGTGCACGCCGTCCCACTGGCCGGCGCCGCGCGCGGCGGCGCGCCCCAGCATGCGGCTGGCGGCGGCATTGCTTTCGACGATATTGCCGGCGGCGTCGAACACCAGCAGGCCGTTGGTGACGGCGTTGAAGACCGAGGCCAGGCGCTGGTTGGAGTGGCGCAGCGCCAGTTCGGCCAGGCGGCGGTCGGTGATGTCGGTGACCATGGTCAGGGTGCCGGCGTAGCTGCCGTTGTCGGCGTTGACCTGGCTGGTGGCCAGCAGGGCCCACAGCGCCGAGCCGTCCTGGCGGTAGAAGCGGCCTTCGGCCGGTTCCGGCGGGCCGCCATGGGCGGCCGCCTGGCGCTGGCGCAGGGCGGCGCAGTCGGGGTCCATGAAGTCGGCCATCGGCCGCCCCAGCATGTGCTCGACCTCGTAGCCCAGCATGCGCGCCATGGTCGGGTTGACAAAGCTGGTGCGGTCGGCCGCGTCGCACATCCAGATGCCCTCGGCCGCGGTCTGCACGATCAGGCGGTAGCGCTCGGAGGACGCCTGCAGCGCTTCCTCGGCGCGCTGGCGCTGCGTCATGTCACGCAGCGACAGCACCACCAGGCCCTGGCCGTCCAGCTGGATCGGCGCCAGGTGCACCATGGCCGGGAAGTGGCTGCCGTCGAGGCGGCGCGCGGTGAGCACGCGGCCCGGCATTTGCGGGCGCGCGAACAGTTCGCGCGGGCGGCCCGGCGTGTCGCGCATGACGTCGGGGATCAGCTGTTCCATCGAGGTGCCGGCCAGCTGGCCGGCCTCGGCGGCAAAGACGGCGTCGGCGGCGCTGTTGGCCTGGCGCACGCGGCCGCTGCGGTCGGCCACCAGCAGCGCGCCCGGCAGGGCGGCCAGCATGGCGGCCAGGCGCGCCAGCTCGGCCGCGGTGCGGTCGGAAATATCGCCCAGGGTGCCGGACATGCGCAGCGGGCGCCCGGCGCTGTCGCGCGTCAGCACCATGCCGCGTGCCAGCACCCAGGTCCAGCTGCCGTCGTGGCATTGCATGCGGAATTCCATGGTGAACGGCGCGCGCCCGGCGGCCGGGTCGTCCAGCGCGCTGAGCTCGGCGGCGACGCGGGCGCGGTCGTCCGGGTGGACCAGCTCCAGCCACTGCTCGATAGTGGCCGGGCGCAAGGTGCCGGGCGCATAGCCGAGGATCTCGCCGTAGCGCTGCGACAGGTGCAGCGCCGGCACCTGCGGCTGCCAGTCCCAGTAGCCTTCGCCGGCGCCTTCCAGCGCGAAGCTGGCGATGCGCTCGGCGTCGTCGACGCGCACCTCGGCCCCTTTCAGCGCGCGCGAGACGCGCACCAGGCGCCACAGGGCGGCCCCGGCCAGCAGGGCCAGCGCCACGCCCAGGGCCAGCAGCCAGCCCGGCAGGCGGGCCGTGTCCTGGTACAGGAAGCCTTCCAGGCGGAACGTGGCGGGCAGCATGCCGGCGCTGGCATAGCTGTCGGCGATGGCTTTCCAGCGCTGCGGGTTGCTGTAGCCGAGTTCGATCAGGTTCTGCTCGAGCAGGGGCAGCAGGTGCTGCGCTTCGAACAGCAGCGCTTCGCGCGATTTGCGCTCGGGGTAGCGGGCGCGGATCAGGTCGACGATTTCCTGCGGGTGCTGCAGCGCATAGTGCCAGCCTTTCAGGGTGGCGTCGCGCAGCGCGCGCGCGCGTTCCGGGTGCTGGCTCAGCTCGGCTTCGGTGGTAAACAGGTTGTCGCCGTAAAAGTCGATGCCGATGCTGCGCGGGTTGACCAGCTCAAAGCGCACGTTGCTGCGCGCCATGGCAAACGGTCCCGAGCTGGCGTAGGTGGCGATCGCGTCGAGCCGGCCGGCGATGAAGTCGTCCAGGTTGTTATAGCCCGGCACGAAGGTGACCTGGTCCAGCGGCACCTGGCTGCGCTGCAGGTAAATGCGCAGTTCTTCGCTTTCCATGCCGAGCGCGATGCGGCTGCCGGGCCAGGGCTTGCGCTGGCCTTCCTCGTCCAGGCGCACGGCCAGGGCCAGCGGCGAGTGCTGGAAGATCGACGCCAGCACCACCACCGGCGCGCCGGCGCCGCGCCGCAGCAGCAGGGAGCTGTTGCTGATGCCGTACTGGGCGCCGCCGTCGAGCACATGCTGCACCGGGTCCTGGCCCGGCACTGCTTCGCGCAGCGTGACGTCGAGGCCGGCATCGCGGTAATAGCCTTTCGCCTGCGCCGCGTAATAGCCGGCAAAGGCGAACTGGTGGCGCCACTTGAGCTGGATGGTGACGGCCTCGTCGGCCAGGGCCGGGCCGGCCGCCAATATGCCGCCCAGCAGGGCGGCCAGCGCGCGCACCAGCAGCCGGCGCGCACGGCGGCGCGCTCGGGCTGGCGGGGCAGCGTTCAGGCTCGGTGGCGGCAAGTCATCCCTTTCTGGCCAGCGTTGGGCGCTGGCATTGTGCGGTCAACTATAGCATTGCTCAAGCCGGTACGCTGCCGCCAAATTGATAACGATGGCCTGGGTGCCACATGGTGGCCAGCGAGGCAATGCGGCCGGCGGACTGGGTCTGGCGTTTCAGCACCAGGCAGGGCTGGCGCGCGTCCATGGCCAGCATTTCGGCCACGTCGCGCGGCGGCGCCAGCGCCTCGATGCTGTAGCTGGCGGCTTGCAAGGGAGCGGCGCGCACCAGGTATTCGTTGGGGGTGGTGTGGGCGAAGTCCTGCGCCATGTAGTCCGGCGCGCAGAGCGGGTTGACCCAGCGGTCTTCCACCTGGATCGGCACGCCGTTTTCGTAATGCACGATGATCGAGTGGTACAGCTCATGGCCGGGCGGCAGCTCGAAGGCCTTGGCCAGCAGGTCGTTGGCCTTGGCCCGCTCCAGCAGCTGCAGCGCGCTGCGGTGGGCGTGGCCGCGCGCGCGCACTTCGTCGGCGATGCTTTTGATTTCCAGCAGGGTGGCCTGGTATTTCTGCGGCGCGACGTAGGTGCCGGCGCCCTGGCGCCGGGTCAGCACGCCTTCCGCCGTCAGTTCGCGCACGGCGCGGTTGACCGTCATGCGCGAGACGCTGAATTGCTTGACCAGGGCTTGCTCGGAAGGGATGACGTCGCCTTCCTTCCAGGCGCCGGCCGCAATCTGCGCCAGCAGGTGGTCCTTGATACGCTGAAAAATCGGGGTGTCGTGTTGTTGTTGTTCGTCCAAACCGGGCTCCGGGCTTGTGCTCCATGCAATAGGTGTGGCGATTGTAGCACTGGGGAATTCAATAGCAAGCGGCGGAGTGCGGCCGGCGCACCGGCAGCCTAGCATGGTGGCATACTAGTCAATGGAGCCTGACATGAACCATTACCTGACCGACAACGAGCGCTGGGCCGCCGTGCAGGCGCGCGACAGCGCGGCCGACGGCCAGTTCTACTATTCCGTGCGCACCACCGGCGTGTTCTGCCGCCCGTCCTGCGGCGCGCGGCCGGCGCTGCGCGCCAACGTCGCCTTCCATGCCTCGATCGCCGAGGCGCAGGCGGCCGGCTTCCGCCCCTGCAAGCGCTGCAAGCCGGACCAGCCGCCGCTGGCCGAGCGCCACGCCGCCATGGTGGCCGAGGTGTGCCGCCTGATCGATACGGCCGAGGTGGCGCCGGACCTGGACGCGCTGGCGGCGGCCGGCGGCATGAGCCGCTTCCATTTCCACCGCGTGTTCAAGGCGCAGACCGGCCTGACGCCGAAAGCCTATGCAGCGGCGGCGCGCGCGCGGCGCATGCAGGCCGGCCTGGCGGCCGAGGCCTCGGTGACCGACGCGATCTACGCGGCCGGCTTCAATTCCTCCGGGCGCTTTTACGCCGCCACGCCGGGCGCGCTGGGCATGACGCCGTCGGCCTGGCGCGCGGGCGGGCGCGGCGCGCAGATCCGCTTTGCCATTGCCCAGTGCTCGCTGGGGGCGATCCTGGTGGCCAGCACGGAACGCGGCATCTGCTGCATCCTGCTGGGCGACGACCCGCAGGCGCTGGCGCATGATCTGCAGGACCGCTTCCCGCAGGCCGAGCTGCTGGGGGCGGAGCCGGATTATGAGCAGGTGGTGGCGCGCGTGATCGCGTTCGTGGAGGCGCCGCAGATCGGCCTCGACCTGCCGCTCGACGTGCGCGGCACCGCCTTCCAGCAGCGCGTCTGGCAGGCCCTGCGCGAGATTCCGGCCGGAGCCACGGTCAGCTATGCCGAGCTGGCCGAGCGTGTCGGCGCGCCCAACGGCGCGCGCGCGGTGGCCGGGGCGTGCGCGGCGAACGCCATTGCGGTGGCCATTCCCTGCCATCGCGTGGTGCGCAACGACGGCTCGATCTCGGGCTACCGCTGGGGCGTCGAGCGCAAGGCAACCCTGCTGGCGCGCGAAGCCGCCGGCGATGCGGCTGCCGACGGCCGCGCCAGTGCCGCCTCCGCGCCCGCGCCGGCGGAGGCCGCGGCATGACGCGCGACCTGTTCGCGCCGCCCGCCGCCGACGGCGTGCGCGCTGGGCATGCCCCGCCCGCCGGCCCGGTACGCCGTGGCGTGGCGCACGACGAGTCATCGCGCTGGCAAGCCATCGACTGGACGCGCATTGCCGCCGAGCTGGATGAATTTGGCTGCGCACTGGTGCGTGGCGTGCTGGCGCCGCACGAGTGCGCGCAGCTGGCGGCGGAGTATGCGCGGCAGGACCTGTACCGCAGCCGCGTGATCATGCAGCGGCACGGCTTTGGCAAGGGCGAGTACCAGTATTTCCGCTACCCGCTGCCAGGCCTGGTGGCCGGTCTGCGCGCGGCGCTGTATCCGCCGCTGGCGGCGATTGCCAACCGCTGGCAGGCCGCCATGGGGCTGGAGCCGCGCTTCCCGGCGCGGCATGAAGACTTCATCGCGCGCTGCCACGACGCCGGCCAGCTGCGGCCAACGCCGCTGCTGCTGCAGTACGAGGCCGGCGACTACAACTGCCTGCACCAGGATTTGTACGGTGAACATGTGTTCCCGCTGCAGGCGGCGTTCCTGCTGTCGCAGCCGGGACGCGATTTTGAGGGTGGGGAATTCGTGCTGACCGAGCAGCGCCCGCGCATGCAGTCGCGGGTGGAAGTGGTGCCGCTGCAGCAGGGCGACTGTGTGATCTTCCCGGTCTTCCACCGTCCGGTGGCGGGCACGCGCGGCACCTACCGCGTGAATATGCGGCATGGCGTAAGCCGCTTGCGCAGGGGACGGCGCCACACGCTGGGCATCATTTTCCATGATGCCCTGTGACGACGCTTACTGGCCGGTCTTTTCGCGCACCCGCAGCGTGGCGCGGAATTCTGGCGCCTGGGGCGAGCCGATGAACATATCCTGGCCGAGCGCGCCCACCACCGTGTAGTCGTCGACCTGCTTGCCGCCATGGGTCACCAGGGCGCGCACCTGCACCTGCTCGCCCTGCGGCGTGACTACCATGCGGGTGCGCCATTCATCGGCGCCTTTGCCCATGGCGATTTCGGCGGTGTCGCCGGACTTCACCAGGACGGTCGGGCTGCTGCCCTGCATGTTCAGGTTCACGAAGTAGTACTTGTCCGACGCCGCGCCGGCTTGCGCCGCCCAGGCGGCTACGCTGCAGGCAGCCATCAGCAGGCCAGCGGCCAATTGCCCGGCCTTGCGGCGGGTCGGCGACACAGTCGATTTCAGGTTCACAATTCTCTCCTTGAGTGGATGGTTAGCCTGCCACTGGCAGGCCAGGGGAATGCCTTGCGCCGACAGCTGGGTTTTCAGCAGGGCGCGGGCATAGGTGGCGGCTTGGCCGTTGCGGCGCAAGACGGTTTCGTCGCAAGCGAGTTCCTGGTCGAGCCGGAAACGCGCAGCGGCCATGTGTACCAGCGGATTGCACCAGGCCAGGCATTGCAGGGCGGCGCAGGCGGCATTGGCCCACAGGTCGCCGCGCCGGGCGTGGATACGCTCGTGGTCCAGCACCAGGCGCCGCTCCGCTTTGCTGTAGCTGTGGCGGAAGTCGGCCGGCAGCACCACGGCCGGGCGCCATACGCCCACCAGCACCGGGCCGCTGCCCGCCGCGCCGCTGCGCCTGACGCGCGCACCGCTTGCCGCCGGGGCGCAGCGCAGCTGGCGCAGGTAGCGCCACTGCTGCCACGCCAGGCCCGCCGCCATCGCCAGCACGCCGGCCAGCCAGAGCGCGCCGATCCAGCTGCTCCAGGGACGCGCCACGCTGATGGCGCCCGCTTGCGCCGCCTGCAGCGCGGCCGGCAGCGCGGGCAAGTCCGCCGCCAGCCGCACGGGGCCGGCGCCATGCGGCAGCACGGCTGCCAGCATGCTGGCCGGGACCAGGGCCCAGGCGGCGTAGGCCGCCGCCGCACCGCACCAGCGGCACAGCGGCCGGCGCAACAGCAGCATCAGGACGATCGCGAAGGCATTCGCCAGCAGGACGCGCAGCAGCAGCTCACTTGCCATCTTCCATATCCTCGATCAGGCGTTTCAGTTCGGCGATGTCGGACTTGCTCAGCTTGCGCTGGCGGCTGAAGTGGGCGACCAGCGGCGCCACCTTGCCGTTGAACATGCGGTCGAGGAAGCCCTTGCTTTCGCTGGCCAGCCACTGCTCGCGTTTGAGCAGCGGCGCATACAGGTAGCGCCGGCCGTCCTTGACGGCGCTGATGGCGCCTTTATTCAGCAGACGGTTGAGCAGGGTCTTGACGGTGGCGGCCTGCCATTGCTGCTCGGCCAGCGCGCTGCAGATTTCGTCCGCGCCCTGCGGGTGCTGCTGCCACAGCACCTGCATGACCAGCGCTTCGGCTTCGCTGATGTGGATGTCCATAATCATTTACATGTGTAATCGTTGGTTCATGATTACACCTGTAATCGATCATGTCAAGCATATGTCAAGGGAGTTCGCGGCTGCTGTGCGGGTCGATGACGTAGGGGTAGTGCGCGTCGAGGAAGCCCGACTGCGCGCGTATGCGCTCGATCCAGCGGCACACATGCGGGAACTCGCGCAACGGCAACCCGGCTTCGTCGGCGCGGTGGGTGTAGGCAAACAACGACATATCGGCGATGGTGTACATGTCGCCGGCGATGAACGGTCGTTTGGCCAGCTCCCGGTCCATGATGCGCAGCGCGCGCAGGCCGCCGGCGCGCCGCATCTCCACCAGTGCCGGCGGGCGGCGCGCCAGCTTGCCAGTCATGCGCCAATGGCGCAGCGAGGCGATGTTGAGCACGTAGTCCTGCTCGAACGACATCCATTGCTGCACCACCGCCGCAGCGTAGGGATCGGCCGGCAGGTAGGGCGTGCCGCTGGCCAGGTAGGTCAGGATCGCGTTCGACTCCGCCAGCACGCGCCCATCCTCCAGCCGCAGCGCCGGCACCGCGCCGGTCGGGTTGATGGCCAGGTACTCGGCGCTCTGGCCTTCGCCTTCGAAGATGCTGACCAATTCGGTGCGGTAGGGCAGGCCAAGATGCGACAGCAGCAGGCGGACTTTGTAAGCGTTCTGGGATGGCAGGTAATCAAAAAGCGTCAACATGGTGTAACTCCTCCTAAAGCCAGATTGGACCATCCAGCGAATTTCGCTACACTCTGCTTCTTGCTTTCAAATTGAGAGGACTGGACCCATGCACTTCCGCCGCACCCTCCTGGCCGCCGCCGCCCTGGCCGCTATTGCCGCCGGCGCCAACGCCGGCACCATGATCGAAAACGCCAACGGCTACACGCTGGACGCCAAGGGCCGGCTGCTGCAGTTCCAGGCGCTGGCCTTCGACGACCAGGGCAAGCTGGTGGCGGTCGGCAGCGCGCAGGCGGTGGCGGCCAAGGCCAAGGGCTTCAAGCGCGTGGACGTGCAGGGCAAGACCGTGCTGCCAGGCCTGATCGACGCCCACGGCCACGTGTTCGGCCTGGGCGAAGTGGCCACCAGCGCCGACCTGTACTCGCCAGCCTCGCTGCAGGCGGCGCAGGCATCCATCGCCAGGTTCGCGCAGGCCAACCCGCAGCGCAAATGGGTGATCGGCAAAGGCTGGAACCAGGAGATCTGGAAGCTGGGCCGCTTCCCGACCGTAGCCGAACTGGACGCGGTGGTCAGCGACCGCCCGGCCGCCATGGAACGCATCGACGGCCACGCCATGTGGGTCAACAGCAAGGCGCTGGAAGCGGCCGGCATCACCAAGGACACCAAAGACCCTGAGGGCGGCAAGATCGAGCGCGATGCGCAGGGCAACGCCACCGGCATCCTGGTCGACACTGCGATGGATTACGTCTACAAGATCCTGCCCAAGCCGACCGAGGCCGAAGCGCGCGCCATGCTGGACGGCGCATTGGGCATCCTGTCCAGCGTCGGCCTGACCAGCGTGCACGACGCCGGCATCGACGTCGGCTCCGACCGCCTGTTCCGCGAATACGCAGACCAGGGCAAGCTGACCACCCGCGTGTACGCCATGATCGGCGACGTGGGCGCCGACTTCGACCAGCTGTCCAAGGCCGGGCCGCTGAAAAGCTATGGCGGCGACCGCTATGCGCTGTCGGCCGTCAAGCTGTATTCCGACGGCGCGCTGGGCAGCCGCGGCGCCGCCCTGGTGCACCCGTACAGCGACGCCCCGCACACGCGCGGCCTGCTGTTCAACAGCGACGCCGCCATCGGCGCCAAGATCGAGAAAGCGATGAAGGCCGGCTACCAGGTCAACGTGCACGCCATCGGCGACGCCGGCAACAAACAGATCCTCGACAGCTTCGAGAAGCTGGGCAAGCAATACCCGCTGGCGCCGCGCCGCCACCGCATTGAGCACGCGCAGGTGGTGCAGCTGGGCGATATCCCGCGCTTCAAGCAACTGGCCATCGTGCCATCGATGCAGCCGACCCACGCCACCTCCGACCAGAACATGGCCGAGCAGCGCGTCGGCCCGCAGCGCATCAAAGGCGCCTACGCCTGGCACACCTTCCTCAAGCAAGGCAGCCGAATCGCCTGCGGCTCGGACTTCCCGATTGAATCGCCCAACCCGCTGCAAGGCATCCACGCCGCCGTCACGCGGCAGGACATGCAGAACGTCCCGGCGGGCGGCTGGTACAAAGAGCAAGCCATGACGCTGACCGAAGCGTTCCGCTGCTTCACCCTGGACGCCGCCTGGGCCGCGCACCAGGAGCACGCCGTCGGCACGCTGGAGAAAGGCAAATGGGCCGACTTCATCATTACCGACCGCGACCTGTTCAAGGTGCCGGCTGAAGAGATCGGCAAGATCGGCGTGCTGGAAACCTGGGTCGGCGGCAAACAAGTTTTCCGCAAGTAAATTCGGGGTCAGGTCTGACAATCGGACAAATCTTGCGCGCAGCGCAAGATTTGTCCTGCACGTCGTTATAAAAAAGCGGACGGGAACCTCTTGAGAAAACAATAGGTTACTAGGCGTCTGCCTAACTGTACTTCAAGCGATTTCGTTAAAGTTGGAGCGAAAACTAGCAAACTCACGTCTAGTAATTATGCTCTCTTTAGAGCGGAGATGATTTGCAACCACGGATGGGAGAGTGTCATACGGAGCGAGCTATGCTTGTTGGCTCTGCTATCGGCTCGTTGGCAGCGAAAAAGTTACATTAAGTGAGTTTCTGAACGGGGAAAATCAGTTAGTCTTTGAGAAATTCTTCCGTGCAAATAACATGCTAATTAAGAAACTTATTGCTAAGAATTATAAGAAGTTCGGCAGCAAATTCTTTGAGTTCAACGACGACGTAAATATTCTGGTTGGCGACAACGCGATGGGCAAAAGTTCCATCTTGGAGGCCATCGAATTGGCGACCAATTGTGCGTTTCGAGGGAAGACACTCACGTTGGAAACAGCGCTAGAGTTGATGAACGCGCAGGCAGCCGCGACTTACTTGGCAGGTGACCTAAAGTATACGACCCTGCCAGAAATGCTCATCGAAATATATTTGGAGGGTGTTCCGGAGTATAGGGGTATTAACAACTCGCTCACCGAGGATGCACAGGGTGTTTCGCTTAGAGTCGCTTTTGACATGGATCTCTTGGCGAAATACGACGAATTGATCAAGACTCCTCAAAATGTCCGCTCCGTGCCGATTGAGTTCTACAAAATTGAGTGGCATGATTTTGCTGGAAATCAGGTTAAATCGCTCACACGCAAGACGAACTCGTTGCTGATCGACCCGTCGCGCCTGCATCCCACCTACGGGAAGAACCAGTACATCACCGCCTTATTGGCTGCGGCCTTGAGCAAGGAAGAGCTGGCTCACCTTAACCTCGACTACAGGCAGCTGAAGCACCTGTTTGATGATCAGCAACATGTCACCCAGATCAATAAGGACCTGGGCGACGACAAGACGATCACCAATGGAACACTGAAAATTATCGCCGACATTGCCGCCAGCCGTGGAGTGGAGGCATCACTGCAGTTGGCTGTTGACGATGTGGCCTTTCCGATGGTTGGCAAGGGGGAGCAAAGCCAGATCCAGATCAAGCTCGCAATCCAAAACAAAGCGAAGTCCGTGAACTTCATTTTGCTTGAAGAGCCGGAGAACCATCTATCGCACATGAACCTGACGCGCTTGATTAGCTATATCGAAAAGAACAGGAATGGTCTCCAAGTCTTTATCAGCACGCACAGTTCCTATGTCCTCAACAAGTTGAGCATCGCCAAGCTGTGCTTGGTCGGCTCGGACTATATCCGCCTCAAGGATATCGACCCGGCCATTGCGGTCAAAATCAAGCGGCTACCAGGCTATGACACTTTGCGAGCCGTGCTGGCGAACAAGGTCATCCTCGTCGAAGGTCCATCGGATGAGCTGATCCTTAAGAAATTCTACATCGACAAACACAAATGCTTGCCCGAAGACGATGGCATCGAAATCATTGTTGTGCGAGGCCTTGGCTTCGACACTTACCTGGAAATTCTGAAGCGGATTGGTGTGCGCACTAATGTCCTAAAGGACAATGACGGCGATTACAAGGCGAACATCGAGGCCTATCAAGACAAGTACAAAGCCTACGCGCATCTCCAACTCCTCTCTCCTAATGATGACACGTTGTACTCCCTGGAGCCGGCGCTGATAGCAGAGCACAATAAAACCGTTGCAAGCCTGGACTCCTTCGCAGAGCTGATTCTGTCGCTGCAAACCTACAACAAATACAAGGAGCAGCCTGACCTGGCGGCAAAGACCCAGTTCCTCCGCGATTGGTTCGGCGGTGAGGCCGGCAACGGGAAGAAAAAAGTTGATTCGGCTATGCGAATCTTTGACTCCAAGGATGCGATTAACTACCCGGCCTATCTCGTCGGAGCTTTCGATTTTGCCTAACGTTTTTGTGTTCGCCGGCGCAGGCACCGGTAAGACGGAACGCATCGTGAACGAATCGATCGGCAGGGTCGCCGGCAAGGAGCGCATCCTTGTCCTCACGTATACCGAGAACAATCAGAAAGAAGTGAGCAATCGTTTTGTGTTGAAGCACCGCGGCGCGCACCCGGCCTTCACGGTCAAAGGCTTGCTTACGTTTTATCTGGAAGAAATCATTCGCCCCTATCAGCGCGCAATCTTTCCGAAGCGGATTGAAGGATTTATCCTTAATGAATCTGATCCGCATAAGCGGAACGGAAGAAATATCGCCGGTCGCTCAGAGAAGCTAGCCAATGGGGGATTCAATCCCTTGTACTATCTGACTCCGTGCCGGACCAAAGCGCATTCCGCACTTCTTGCCAAGTTCGCCTGCGCAGTGATCAAAGAAACCGGCGGGGCACCAATCCGACGCCTTGCAGAAATTTACGATAGCCTGTACTTCGACGAATGCCAAGACATGGTGGGATGGGATTTCGAAGTCCTGTCGCTGCTCGCTAAGAGCAAACAGTTTTCTATCACTTGTGTCGGAGATTTCCGGCAAACCATATACGAAACTGCCAACACCACCAAAAAACCTGGTACCGGCCCCGAGAAGGTCGCCTACTTGGAAAAGCTCAAGTTCGTTCGCGAAGAGATGAACGAGTCACATCGTTCCATTCAAGAAATTTGCGACTACGCCGGCCGTCTGCATGCGGCAGAAGGTTATCCATCCTTGGTGTCCAAGGTCGTTGCACCTGATGAATATGGAATGCACCAAGGGGTCTTGATTGTGAGGGAAAGCGATGCGCCATCGTATCTCGCGCTTTATCAGCCCGTGATCCTGCGTCACAGCATCAAATCGGGCACGGAATACGACGGCCTGGCGTTACGGCGTATGACGTTCGGGAAATCAAAAGGTCTCGGCTTCCCACGTACGGCGATCATACCAACCAGACCGCACTTGCAATTTCTTCAAGGCGATCCGAACGCATTTGGGAATGGCAAAACTGAGGAAGCACGCAATAAATTCTATGTGGCGCTGACTCGGGCGAAATACAGTGTCGCCTTTATCGTTCCCGATGCGATCGCAGGAGAATGCGATCTTCCTGTTTGGCCTCGACCTTAGATTGCATGAGTGGCGAGTTCAAGAAAATTCTTATAGAGAGTGATTTTTCAATGCGGACTACAGATCGACTACAAGTTATGCCAACGTATGAGGAGCTCCTTGCCCATCTCAACGCTCCCGACGCCTTGACACAACAATCGAAGGCACAAAAAGTATTTTACGGGATTTATCTTTCGGCTTGGTTCGTAGTAATTACGATTTGGGCCATGATCTTTCTCAAAGCTGATGTCTCGCTCAATGTTGCATACCTTGGTCTCGGAGCAGTTGTAGTTGCATCTGTTTGCTGGATAGTAGATCTGGCGTTTAGTGTGCTGAAGCATCGTGACATCTTTCTGAATCCTGCACGAGTGCTCACGCGAGAGTTGGATGCGGAGCATTCTCGAGAGCGTCTATTGGCAAGGCAACTAGCTCACTTCGATAATGCTGTGCTGACTGCGAGGCTTAATCGATTCGAGTCGCAACTTCAAGTCCATGAACGCTGGATGGACATTACACGGCTGGTTGGACTGTTGGGCCCAGCCCTATTTCTTACGACGAAGTACATGGGCTGGGATGATGCAGTTCAAAACACTCTTCAGTGGATCGGTGGAGCATTCTTTGCAGGAGCAATAATGGGTGCGTTACTTTTACGATCTGGCTTACGGAAGATGCATCGTATTGCCTTTGTACTTCGAACGGCCAGCGAAATGTGCAGTAAAAACAATACTCGTCGTTCGGTTGGTGCGAACCGTGTACGTTGATTTTCGGTAGTACCTAGCACGCCCCCAATAGAATCGTAGACAAAGACAAACTCTCGTGATGAAGACGCATCCCTACGTGATTGCAATAAAGTTTGGTTTGCCTAGCTGCTTGGCGCTTTACCTCTTGAGCCAAGCTCAAATTCGTTCAGCTGCTCATGTGTGGAACCGCAACCTGTATATGGCGCTGCTGGCCTTTGCATTCCTAGCCACGGCGTGGGGTACATATACAAGATTCCGTGCTTTGCAGCGTTTGAAAGGAACTGAACACAAGCGCGTTGCCGCAACATTGAAGTTCCGTGGCGAACTTGCTGCGACCGTGGCGCTAATGACGTTTGCAATCCCGTATTATCAGGTGGGCCTTGATTTGGATAGAAAGGCTGTCGGGCCACGCACCGACGTCATGCTTGAAGTAAGTCGGATTATAAAGGCTGAACTAACGCCAATATTCTGCACATCCAAACCCGGCAAGAAAGAGAATTGCGACATTGTAAATGAAAGTCTTGAGCAAATCGCAACCGCCCTCGTCGCGAAGGACGAAACGGCCATTTCTACGGCTGTTAGGGCAGCGACCTTTCATTTGGAGAATACACTGGACATTGTCGAGGATACCTCGCAGGGACGGAATGTGCAGCGCGCGATGTTGCTGCTCAAGTCCCTGGACTTATCTGCTGAAGGCATGACTCTGTTACTGCGTGCTCTTCCACTAATAACCCTTATTTCGGCGCTTTTTGCGGTGTCGCGAAAAGTCGCGGTTGCATGGGACGACCACGTTCGACAAATGGCGGAGGACAAACCACGGATGTACGTTAATTCGTAGACGTTAGACTAACGTTCAGGTTGACGAAATTTGGAACTCTTTTCCACCCAAGCCATAATTCGCGAATACCGTGCAAGACTCAATCTGTGTAATCGCCATTACGTATCGCCTATACGACGAGCATAGTCCAACCTAATCTAGCGTGCAGGCGGTGATGATGAGAAAAGTCAAAATGGATACCCTATAATCGTCGTTCATGGATAAAAACGATATTGTCGCTAGCGCGCAGGTCCCTGGGTGGCCTGCAGTATATGTAATTGGCTCATTTGATGACCGAATTACATTCTTCTCTCAGCAGGTCCGCGGGTTTAGCTTGGCTTACGCATTGAAGGAATTGAACCTTCTGGAAGATGCCCGGCAAGTTGCAGTCATTGGCGCGGGTGCGGCAGGGTTGTCGCTTGCTTCCGGCTTAGCACTTCTGATACCGGATTTATGCATCGACGTATTCGAACGCGAGGAGTTCCCACTCCACCTCCAGCGTGGATGCGTAAAGCGCAATTTACATCCGCATATCTACGATTGGCCACACGACATTTCTAAGAACTTAGATGCGGGGCTTCCTTACCTCGATTGGGTGGCTGGATCTGCTGATGCAGTTTCAAGAAAAGTTCTAGAGCAATTCGAAATTCTAAAGACGCACTTTGGTGGACGGTTAAACTTCGCCGCCTTACAGGAAGTGCGCAAGATCGCTAGTGCGGGTGCTTCCGATTACGTGGTCACTTCTTACAACACGCAGACCAAAAAGCGTCGGCAGAAAACATTTAACGCAGTCTTCCTCACGATCGGGTTCGGTGGCGAAAACGTTTTGAAGGGTGCTGATTCTCAATCCTATTGGTCCGACCGAGGGACACCTGACTCTCCTCGCTATTCAAACGACGAAACCAATTTTTTGATTTCGGGTTCGGGAGATGGCGCGCTCATTGATCTTTGTGCGTCTGCAATCCAAGATTTTGATCATAGTTGGCTTATCGATACAGTGACAAACTGGCCGGGACTCGATGGCCTAAAATCCATCCTGTTGAATATCGACGCCGAGGCAGAGAAGCATGGCAAAGACTTCGATTTTAGGAGCGCATATGATGCCCGACTAAAGCGCGAGTTGGCGAAGACGGGCCTCATAGATGAAGTCGCAATGAGGCTTAGGAAGCGCGCAAACATCTACTTTAATACGCAGCGGCCACGGCCACTGGAACAGCCTACAGCCACGCTGAATAGATTCTTAGCCTACATTGTCTTGTCTGCTGCAGAGAGCACTGGGAAGCCGATTCAGCACGTTGTCGGAACATTGACTGCAGCTAGAGGAAAATGCGGTGTGTATCGTGTGAACGGCGCTTCGATCTGTGCCAGTCAGCTTTTTGTTCGTCACGGTGCTGCAAAGCTTAAAGCGTTCAAATTCTTTGAACTCATCAGTCAGGCCTATCAGGAATCACACAGCAAGTGGTTGGATGCGGAGCCATCGCGGCGCAGACCTCCAAGGCTATTAGATGAGGTCAAACGAGCAATTGATAATTCGCTGAAGGTGCACCGAGTCCCGATTTCGCTAAATACAACCGTAAACGCCGGACTGATACAAGCTAACTGGACGATTGCTCAAGCTCTGGCTGCCAATGCGGCTTGGCTCAACCAAGCGTTTTGTAACCGAACGCAAGCCTCGATATTCTTACGTCAGCCACTTTGTCCTGGCGACCCGAGCGGACCAGTAGCACCTAGGGATAGGGATGAACTAAGAGAACAAGTAATCTATGCCGTGCGTACGTTAGAGGCCGGCCATTTCATTGCACTTACGGGGCTGGAAGGAAATGGAAAATCTTGGATCGCCGCGCAAACTTGGATGTCTTTGAGTCCAAAGCCGCTGACACTATTCATCACAGCAGAAATCATTGGCGCAATGGGCTCCGACCTCAAAGGATTCCTGGCCAGTCAATTCGCCGAACAGACAGGATATCCTGGCAATGCCGAACACGTTAAGTATTGGACGAACCTGCTGCAAGAATGGACGGCTGAAAAGAGAACAGTTGCGCCTGGCTTGCTGGTTGTTTTGGACGGGCTGAACCAGCGTCAACGTGAGGATTGGGCGAAGCATATTGATTGGGTATGTAGTGAATTAGCGACCTTCGGTGGAAAGCTCATCGTCACGACACGTGACCACTTCTTTACGGCGCACGTTAAACCAAAGATAGTGTCCAAATGTGTGAAGATCCCAGTACCTCAGTGGTCACCGGAGGAGCGGAACGAAATTCTTGCTGAGCGAGGTATCGACGCAGCCCAACTACAAGGACCTGTAGCAGAAGCACTAAGGAACCCGCGATTATTAGGAATCGCATTGTCCCTGTTAAGCGAACAACAGCTACGCGATTTGGAAGAGCTAAGCGTATCTCGCCTATTGTTTGAACATATCTCTGTTAGTCAACGAGACAACTTTGGCGATGGCAGCCCATTTGAGTTTCGCCAGCGTTTAAGTAGGTGTGCGACAGAGGTTATAGCTCGGCTAACTCAGAGGGAGCTGGATGACTTCGCCCTCTTTGACGGCGGACTAAAAGCTGTAATTGACGGCCGATATTTGATCCCAGTCCAAGGGGAGCCTTGTCGCTATGCCGTCAGCGATGATGGACTGGTTCTAGCGCTTGGATTCGCAATTGTTCAGGCCCTGCTCAAGGCTCTTCGGAACAATAGAGATTTGGTTGAGGCGCTTTCCGTACTCACTGAACCAATTGCCGAATTAGACAAGACGCCCGAGGCAGTGTTGGCAGCGCTTACGATCGCTTGCGTGGACGGTGAGATTCCGACTGAAGTTGGCTCGGTACTCCTCGGTGAGTTCGCATCCATGCAAAACCCTGATGAGCGATCGTTTGGACCTTTTTCAGCGCTGGTACGGGACCGGCCGAGTGTTTTCCTAGGCGTCGCCGAAAACTTGGCTCTGCAGCAGTTTAGACCCATCAATTACGATTGGATCAGGGAAGCCCTTCATTTCGCGAAAGCAGACGCCAAGACTTGGAGCGATATTGCTCAGATGATTAAACGATGGCTGAGCTATTTTCCAAGCGGGATCGAGCACAAAGTTCAGCTTGGTGGACTTGCAGATCACGAAGTTGCCGCTCAACGCACAAAACTTGCTCAGGAGCTGGTATCAAAGATTGAGAATCTTGAAGTCCCGGAGCGGGCGATCTACGAGAAACTCGTTCAAACCGCGGCGAAAGAGATATCCGGTCTCAGCCAGCTGGCGATTGAACTTCTGGCGGGAAAGCCGCTTCAGCAGTTCTCGGATGCACTCGTTCAGTGGAGCTTTGGAGTAAGTCTGAACGGAAGCTACGCATCGCCGACGAAGGAATTTACCCAACTCCTTTGCTTTAATCCGCACGACTGGGCCGAAACACGCAGCGCACTTCTACAGTCCATGGCTTCGCTACGCACCAGTTGCCTTTCGAAAATTGGCAAATGGACGCAAGTAACGATACTAAGAGCTACGGGTGACGTGATCGATGCAAAGCATGCTGAAACACTATACGACGAGTTAGTACCGGACAAACCGCCATTCGGGAAGTGGCGCTTGGTTGAGCGCTATTGCTCAACTGACCCATGCGACCCAGTTCAGAGTGAGCCTCTGAACGTCGCGCAAACGGTAGCTGCCTATGCTCAAATTGATGTCTCGAAAGTGTCAACGATGATGGGGAAAGGTGAAGCCGACTTCTTCTTTGATGCAGCGCGAGCTGCAGTCGCAAGATACGCTCCTGAGGTGGCAATAGATCGGCAGCGCAGCCTGGCAAGTAACGTTCTTGATCGCACGGGCTTGCCTCTTCGCCAGGGCATTGTGAACCTCTTAGATAACGCGTCTTTAATCACTAACGAGCAGGCTATTGCGTTCGCTTCCAGGTTGCAAGGCGGGGACGACGACAAGAGAATACTGAGCTCACTGGGCGGCGATGAGGCGATATGGACAATTTTCCATATGGAGGTGATCTTCCCGATGTTAAATGCCGATACCCAGTTTGCGCTCCTTTCGGCACGTTGGGCGACCAACAAGATGTCTGACCGCTTATTAGAAATGATTAAGCCCATGGACAGTGCGATGTTTGAGGAACAGTTGGATGCTGCGATGTTGGAAGAAAGTAGTGACGCACTGACGGTTGTGCTTCTTTTTTCTCCATTCAATGAGTCCCCTCTTTCCGTCAGGACCAGAAACAGGCTTCCTTCGCTACTCTCTAATACGAGCGTATGGGTTCGAGCGTTCACTATGCGGATGATTGCACTATCCCGCGACACAGAGTCGCTGCGCGCAGCTGTAGAAAACGTTGCAGCTGAAAACCACGGATCTAGTTGGGTAGATCGGCTAGAGCTCCGCTATACCTCCGCAGTCATGTGTGCTGCTGCTATCCGGGGTATTCGAAACTGGCGGTTTTTAGCCTCTCGACTGGAATTCGTGCATCTTTGCGAGCTGGCCTCGCACCTTGGTTCCGATGTCGCCAGTTTCGCATCCGACGTTCTAAATCGCGTAATTTCACGAGGTCTCGAACTGAAGCTGGAGTCGAGTAACCTTGAAGTCAACGTCCGCCAGGAATACGAACTAGGGCTCCAGCCGCAATCAGTGAGTCTAAGCTTACGGGAAAAACCTGCGGAGGATTCTGATGAGGCGTTTTACCGCGCTTTGAAGGAGCCGGACGACTTTGATGAGAAACAAAACTCCCTGATTGACGCATACAGCCACATGTGCGAGTCGCTCGATAGTCAGAATGCGAGCGACTTCTTGGAGCAATTTTCCTTGAATTCTCTTGCCTCGGTAGTTCCAGCCAATCTTACGACCGCAAAACGCTGGGCAAAACTGTTTACCGACCCCTCAAATAGAGAGAAGCTCGCGCCACTACGAAACGTAGGGCTCCTCATCGCTCGCGAGCTTGCTGCGCACGAACCAACGATTGCACGAGAGCTATTCAGAACGCTGGAGCCGATTCGACCGCTGGTCAACGTAACTTTCGGCCACGAGAATCTTGATCTAGCTGCGATATCTGTTTGGTCAGCAAAGGATTCAGGAACGCTTGACCCCGACCGTGCCGAACGGCTGGAAGGCGCGAAAAACAATGACGAGTTGGTTCGCGAAGTTTGGGCCGCCCTATGGGGCGGGAGAGAGGAAACGCTGCGCAGGTACATTGATGCCCAATTCCGATCGCAACACCCAGCAATTCAAGCACGGGGTATTTTCATTTCTGGTCTCATGAACCAAAACGATTACAGCGATCAGGTACTGCGTAGGTTCAGTGATGTACCAGGCCTCTTGGGCCGCACGGCGTCGGACGCGCTTGAGTTTTATCAACGGAATTTATGGGCACAGCATTGGTATGACTTAATGCGTAACGCCGCCAATCCTGAAGAGTTTTGGCGGGCAGGTGTGCTATTCCTCAAGGTGACGGATGGCCGTATCGCTCTATTAAAGCATTCAACCTCACCATCTGATGTCTATAATTTGCACTGGCGAGGCTTCGAGCGTCAGTTGAGTAATCGGTTCAAGCGAGTGCAAGACAAACGTCGGAAGAAGTTGTTCGCTGATGATGTGCCGTCTTCAACATTCTTGATTCGTCAGTAAGTGCGAATTTCCTTGATCAGGCGGCCCGCATTGGTCAGCTTGTACTCCAGCTCCACGTATCTGGGCCGTGTACAATTTTCATACTCGCTCTAGCCGAAGGATAAGAATGGAAATCAAGTGTGCGTGGTGGAACACGAGTTTAGCGCCCACCAAAGATGATAAGCGTGCCTCAGTTGCAGATCAAAAAGTGGCACGTGATCTGATCGAGGAATTGCTCCAAGCTCGCAACGTGGATTTGCTTGGTATGTGCGAGGTTTCATTGGCTCAGATAGAGTTACTGGCCGAGGTTTTCGAGCCACTGGGATTTGGTGTCGCCAATGGAGTTGAACAAATCAATCAGTCAAAGACGGACACATGCTTGCTGTTTAACAAGTCCAAGTTCGAATTGGGAAAATCTGTCAATATTCGAGTCACGTTTCGCGATAGCATCCATAAAATTGCACAGCGTGTCGAACTCAAGAATCTACTAGACAATTCAATTGTCACAGTTTTCTTGTCTCATTGGGCCGGAGTACGTATGAAAGGCAAGGGCACTCCAGAGCGGGCAACGCTCGGCAACCACTTGCGCGCACAAGTCGATAGCATTTTTGAAGTGGATTCAAAGGCAAAGATCATCTTAATGGGCGATTATAATGATGAGCCTTTTGACACGCCGTTGGCCTACGAGTTATCAGCGACTCGAGATCGATTGCATGCCGCCAGTAAGACGAAGAGAATTTACAACCCCTTCTGGCATCGAATAGGCAGTGACAGGATTGATAATGGAACGTCGTTGCCGAACCTCTACGGCACCTACTTCTATCACCGCGACAAAATTGATCGGTGGCGCACTTTCGATCAGATCATGGTCTCGACATCGCTGCTTGATTCGAAAGGCTGGGCTTTGGACGAAGCATCCGTTGAAATTCTCAACATCCCTTCATTCACGCCGCACGTCCTCGATAAGAAACGTCACTTTGACCACTTTCCCGTCGAGATAACCATAAAGAGAGCCGTACGATGAGTAAATTTGCTGGTGCAGTGCGAGCGGGTATGAATTCGGCTGATATCGCCAAATGGAACCGTCACCAAATTAAAGAGACGTTGCAGTCTCTTGCTGCTGCTGTAGAAGCAGCTACTGAAGGCAAGGTCACAGTCAGACTGCGTTCTGGCGGCGACGCTTTCGCAGAGGATGGGCTTCAAGCATTTGCGTCTTTCGTGTTGGCACGGAAGGTATATGACACTCTAATCCTCGAGGAAAAGAAGGCGGGGGCTCGTAGGAAAATTCAGATTGCGCGGTTCCAGCAAAGTGCATCAGGGTTTCCATGCACTCTTGCCGTGTCGAATGACGAGTACATTTGTAACGACATCGAGTCGTTAGAGCGTGTACTTTCCAAAATAATGCAAGCGACAGCGGTTGGACTTTCTATTTCAGAACTCCAAAGTAACAACCTCCCTACTGCTGCTCAAGGACGTATTTCACATGCTACAGGTCATGTGGGGGAGCGAACGATTGAGGGAGTCGTAGCGCTTAAGTCTCCACCAGGAATAGTGAAAGAGGAGCCATTCGGCAGTAAAGTTATTCGTGAGGTATCCGGAGGTCCAGTACATTTCAGAGGCACCTCGGCCATGCGCGCTGAACCAGTGGTTTTCAGGGCGGGGACCATTGCAACGGTAGGATCCGATGCCAAGCCTGCAGTGAGTAAGGCTGCTGCCAAGCCAGCCGCCAAGCCAGCTGCGAAGAAGTCCGCGGCCAAGCCGGCCGCTAAGCCAGCTGCGAAGAAGGCCGCGGCCAAGCCGGCCGCTAAGCCAGCTGCGAAGAAGGCCGCGGCCAAGCCGGCCGCTAAGCCAGCTGCGAAGAAGGCCGCGGCCAAGCTGGCCGCTAAGCCAGCTGCGAAGAAGGCCGCGGCCAAGCCGGCCGCCAAGCCAGCTGCGAAGAAGGCCGCGGCCAAGCCGGCCGCCAAGCCAGCTGCGAAAAAGGCCGCGGCAAAGTCGGCCGCAAAGCCAGCTGCGAAGAAGATCGCAGCAAAGGTGGCCGCCAAGCCAGCTGCGAAGAAGGCCGCAGCAAAGGTGGCCGCCAAGCCAGCTGCGAAGA
>NZ_JAYSCO010000003.1:131783-176563 GCF_041914865.1 Pseudoduganella sp.
GGCCGCAAAGCCAGCTGCGAAGAAGGCCGCAGCAAAGCTGGCCGCAAAGCCAGCTGCGAAGAAGATCGCAGCAAAGGTGGCCGCCAAGCCAGCTGCAAAGAGGGCTGCGCCGAACTTTACGGCTTAAGAACTTGCGTTAACCGGCGATTCCGACTTCTTGCAAACTCTTATGCTTTGGTGCTGACATCTCCAATGACTTGATCACACATTTAGCGAAGTTAATACGTAGGTATGCCAGCTAAATCGACAGGCCACTGAATGCTGTCCCAGTCTAGTATTAGCGTTTGCCAGAACCCTGAAAATGACGCATGAGCTACTTGAAGTCGGGGGCCTCGCTGGGTTTGGTGGCACGGATCCGGTGTGCGTACGCATTTACTGAGAGGCATGTTTGTGGATGCCTCCCGGAGATGTGAGAGGCCTTCAGATACGACTAGGAGAACGATCCAGCGCTAAGTTTAGCCCAACACTGCGAACGAACCCTGTTCTGGCCAACGGATGTAGTTTTTCCATTTCCAAATGGGGATAGGCAGGAAAATCTGGTCTGGGATACCGATCTGACCTAAGCCAATAGACCAGGTAGATCCCATGCCGAGTTTCGAGTCTGTCCATGTACGCGGGAAGTTGGTGAATGAAGCCATGTTCCAGGTCTGCGCTGTGTGCTTTCTTTGCTTCAATAGCGATTTTCGCTTGGCCCACATTTTGTACGTGGCCATATACGCAGAAGTCCACACTTCCTCCGCCTGCTCTAGGTTCACAGGATACTTCGAAATTGTTCACACCGCCATACACCGCGAGGAAACTAGCGATAAGTCGGCTCATTTCCGGTTCACTCAGTGGTTCGATGTTGGGGTCATCGCCCGTCCACAAAAATTTCTCCGCACCATACCTTCGGATATCTTTTTCGCAGAAGGAGATGCAATCCAGGATGCGTGAGAAGAGTGCATCAACTGATGGGTAGGAATCACCTGCGCTTTGATCCCCGCATTTCAGGTCGCGGATCATACCTAGTGGCGGCGTTGTATAAGGTGTGTGTACCGAACGTAAGGCAGTTATACTTTCCCCCTTGGGCACAATCCCGCAGCCGATTGAGGTGGCCGACCACTGGATTGCGACGCGGCATGGATCGCTACCTTCATATTTTTCGCTGTGCTGATGCAGTTCGTTCCTTCGAACGAATACCTGTCCATCTGAGATAACTGATTCAATGCTGTAGCCTGGATACTCGAGCTTAAAAAGAGATTTTTTATCTCCTTGAAGGTAGCCTGTGGGGGCGATAAATTCAATGGTTGCAGCTTCCTCTGCAAAGTCAGAAATCGATATTGGCATCGGTCCGTCTTCTGAAATTGAGAGTGTTAGCCGGCCAGCTGAAATTGTGCGCATAGATACCTTTACATGTCTTGAGTTGATGAAGTTTAGCTTCGGCGAATCACGCGTTATCCCGGATTCTAGCGTGACCTAGCTTGCGAAGATATTGAGTTCCTATCGTTGCAGGCCAAACAAAGACACCGCGCACTTTGTTGGATGCTTGCTCGTCACCGTGGCGGAAGTCGCAAACGAATTTATGAATGGTGCATTTTCAATTCCGCCACCTTGAAAAGGTGAAAGAAGCGATGGGCATCAGTGCGCTACAAGAGACGGAAGGGGGAGCATAGCCTTCCATCAGGTGTTTGTCCCGCCATTTCCATAATATCTAGGCCAACGGCCCGTACTTGCGATTCGCAAATTCGCCCACCCACGTCGCGAACCTCTCAACGTCTTCTTTCAATTGATCGTAGTCCGGGGTTTCGGCCGGAAGTTCGTTCGATTGCGAATGCTCGAACACCGAATAGCGTGTCATCAGGTCCTCAATCAGGACGCAGTCGTCAGGGGTAATCTTCGCGAGCGCCCCGATTTTATTTTTTGTCTCGACGGATCGCCTGAAGCGAGCGATTACGCCGTTCATAAGAACCTTTTCGACAGAATTCTCGACCAGCGTTCGGAAAGTGCTGCAAATGTACTTTGCCTGCACCTCATAGCCTGAAACGTCTTTGGCTTCGAGTAATTTCCGAAGCTTTGCCATTTCTTGGTCGCGCAATGCGTTGGCAGACTTCTGGACGTTTGAATTCTTGACGATCGACTTTTCCACGATGCCCGAACTCGAACCTAATTTGTGAAGAGTGTGAACCATTAACTTGACAGGCGAAGTTTCCTTCGCCGCTTCGGCCTGTTTTTCGACTTTCCCTACGGCTTCCTCAAGCAATGCGATCATCGAAAGGCGATGCGTGAACACGATGACTTGGCGAGTTTTGGAAAGCTCGACTAGCCGATTGACGACCGCCTCTTCATAGGTTTGGTCAAGAGACGAAATAGGGTCGTCGAAAATGAACGGCGTTGGCTCGCCAGATCCCGCGATGTCTGCGAGAAACGCTGCAAGCGCGACCACCCGGCTTTCGCCTTCACTCAGGACGTGCTTTGCTTCGGTAGTCGCCTTGCTGCTCTTGATTGATAGGCCGATGCTTACCTTACCCTTCCCTTGCTTCTTGCTTGAGGTTGAGATCGGTATCTTCTTGCCGCCCAGGAGTGAAAGTTCGGACAGGAAACGCTCCTGGTAGTCCTTCGTCACTTCGTGCTCACTTAACTCGTTGGCCTTCGTAGTCAACGTGTTTGTTTTCGTAAGCGCCAGCGCAGAATCAATCTCCTTCAGCTTCTTGCGGCGCTGCACTTCGTCGACGACGGATTGTCGGTTCTCCGATAGCCATTTCATGCATTGAAGTTCGGCGAGCCTTGCTTCAAGCTCCTTGCGTTTATCGTCGTTCTTGAGCTCATTAAGGGTCTTTTGTTCGACCTCCAACGTGCCTTTAAGCGCGATGATTTTTTGCTCGAATGGTGTCCAGTCAAACGGCGGGATCGCTTCGAAGTCCGCTGATGTTTGAATCGCATCCCATCGAGACTTCAACAACGCGTGACTAGAAGCCGTGAAGGCAGCCTCCATCTGGAGCACCCCGCACTGGAGCTTCCAGGGACCTTCTTCCGGCATGGCCGGGCCCTTTGCAAGCAGATTCTTGAGGTCTTCTTCCGCCTTCGCCGCGGCAGATTCAAGGCCGCCTTTCACGAACTTCTCGAAGGAAATCAACCGCGCCCTGGCATCGCCATCGAGCTGTTGCTGACAAAGAACGCATTTGCTTCCTTCATCTGTGACGGGAAATGCTCTTCCGTGGTAGCCGGAATGTTCCGAGTACTTTCGTGCCTCCTCCCAAAGGGCTCGCCACGTTTCTTGTCCAATACCTTCGAGGGACGCCTTTGCAAATACTATGTCTGCTTCCTCACTTGCGGCCTTTCGTTTGGAGACGGCGTCCGAGCGAGCCTTCACGATAGCGCTTGCCGCGTTATCATGAAATGCCGTCTGTATGTTCGCGATGTATTGCTCCGCAGTGGCAATGGTGCCGAGGTTCGTGGCGATGGTCGCCAGCCTCTCAGGAACGTTCTTTTGGTGGATGGCCTGCTCTGCACTGAGCCTTTCGGATTCGAGCTCCTGGTTGAACTTGCAGCGTGCATCGATATCGGCGTCTTTCGTCGCAGCGGAGAGGGTCGTAATCCATTTGGCTCCGGCGGTTAGGAGCAGGCTTGCCGGAATTGCGGGTACCTTTGATGGCAGTGAGATCTTCCGGCGGTCCAGATTGGCAGCCACCTCCTCGCATATTTTGATAAGCGAGGTGATGAACCGAATCTTTCGCGGTTCGTACGATGCTTCATTTTTTGCACCGAAGTAGAGTGCAGCGGCGTGGGAGTCGAAAATATGCACTTTCTTCAGCGTCCCATTCGTCGCGCCAGTCAGCGTCCAGTCAATGCTCTTTTCTGCACCTCCGTAGGTGAGATTGATGGAAGCTGTGGGGGGCGCGGGCTTGTCCAAGAATACGTTGGGCAGGATGTCTTCTTTTGCGCGAGAGCCACATGCATGCTTCAGGAGTCTGGAATAGCCTGACTTGCCCGTTCCGTTGGGACCATAGATCGCAACCAGGGACGCGTCCCCGAATTCTAGCTCGGCATCGCTGGAAATCGCGTTGACTCCATTTACCTTGTTTAGACCGAGAAGATGCAGATGGGGCCCCTTTTGAGCCGCCCCCAGTGCTCCCGCGCCGAGTGCTTTGAACTTGCCGTTGCCAGCTCCAAGAGCCTCCTCCGCGCAAAGGCTGGATAGGACCTCAATTTCCCCCGCATCTGGAAGGGTTCGCTTTTCGAGCATGTCTGCAGCTGCAGTCTGCAACCACTTAGGCCGCGCGGCCAACCACGAATCGAAGGCATCGGCAACGGCCATCGCTGGAGTCGAATCAGGCATTCTCTATTCTCCATGAGCTAAATAAATAACTAGTTGCGAATCCCGTGTCGACGACGCGAACTAACGGCGCATATCGCCGCACTATCCGCTCCCTGAGACGTCGCAGTTCGTTTCAGACAGTTTGGAGAAGATGATGTCACTGGGCAAGTAATAGCGGCATTGTGACAATTGGTGGTATTATTTTAGCAACAAAAAGTGTGATTTCTAGTCAGTTAAGTAACTCCGGTGGGATACGGTGTTCCCAATCGAATCCGATTTGAGCAGCGCTGATCTTTTCGAGGAATGATCAATTGCCCACATCAAGTTGCTCGCCACGCGGGTTGCGCAAGTAGGGAAACGCTCCGCATCGCAATGCCGAATTGTCCAGTGCATTCCGGGGCTGGAAAAAGCCTCGAGTCTATTCGAAGGCTCTTTGGGGCGACCTCGGTTGATCAATCACTCGACACTATCGCGACATATCCAGTGCTGGCATGAATAGATTCTCACGGCGCCACTTCATAGAATAAGCGCCTGAATTTGAATAGATTCGTGAATAGATACTTTTTGCCGCACTGGCAAGTTCGGAGAGACGGTGGGTCAGCTAGCGCCCTTCAGCTCAGCTTCCACCAGGAGCAGCATCTCCGATGGACGGATTCCGAGCGCTTCAGCCAGCTTAAAAATCACTTTCAGCGCCGGCTGATTGATCCCCCTCTCGATGAGACTGACATAGTTCCGCTCAATCCCAGCCGCAAGAGCAAGTTGCTCCTGTGTCAACCCAGCTTTCTTGCGAAGCTGGCGAAGAACTCGTCCGAATGAGACTAATGGATCCAAATCTTCTCCCAATATATTGGGAGAAATGGTCGTCGCACAGTATCATTAAGTCTTCACAATATATTGTGAATTTTTAAGGAAAAGGCAATGTCGACTGGCGATTGGTTTGGAAATTTTGCGTTGTACGGCGTCGGAGGAGCGCTAGTTCTATGGATTCTGTGGGCCTGGCTGCAGCATGATCTGGCGCAACGACGCGCTCTTTCAGAGCTTATTGCAGGTGGCTTTAAGGTTGACCACCAGGTCAACAGTACGAAAACGGTGGTCTTCGATGACACCCTCCGTGAGATGGTAATCATCGCAGGACCCACGCTGTATCGCTACTCGTATTCCCAGGTCGACACCTGGTCCCATGAGTGCTTAGTGCGAAATGGTGCGCAGACCGGACACAAACTTGTATTTACCGTGCTCGACCCCAAGCATCCTCGGCATGAAATTCGAGTCTCAGGACGTGAGGCCAAATTGTGGATTGCTAAGATGCGCGCTATTCTGGCTCAGTAATCCACTGCTTGGGCGCGATGTCACATGCCTGTCGAATACAAACCAATTATCGATCGCTGCACCACCCTTGCGCTGACGCTTGCCAGGGCGCAGCAGTTGGCCAAAGAAGATGATTCGGGTGATCCTGGCTCACTGGCACGCGTGCTAGGGCTGGATGCCAAAACGCTTCAGCCAGTTGCGGGCCGTCGCTGGATTTGGATGGCGGCCCAGGGCGCAAGTGTCAGCTATCGAGAGATAATGGATGAACGGGGCCTGATTGAGGCCATTTCGTCGGGGCAGGTCTCCAGCAAGTTCTTCGCACACATTTGCACGTTCCTCGACGAGGTCCCGCTTCAAGTGGTGGTCATGGCATGCACTCAAGTCGCCCAACGAGGCCAAATTCCAATGGATGCGATCTGGAAAAATATCGCGACACTGGCGCGTCTAGTCGGGAGTCGCCGTGCGCTGTTCTGGAGCGTAGAGCATTAGTTGCGGAGGCATTTTGTGAGCAATCGCAGGAATAAGCGGCAACATAATCTTCGGCATCGGGCGCTACGAGTCATGCCGCTTGGTGCCTTTAGTTTCACTGCAGAGGATATGGCGTGGCTCGAAATGAAACCTGTCGGCCACGAGTTTGGCAGCTCCGCGAATCGAATGTAACACTCGATAAACCCGTATGGCCCTTATTTACGTATGCGGCGATCCGCACGGGAAGTTTGATCACATTATCGAGGCGATTGAAAGCGAGCGTCCACTTGCTACGATCCTGTTGGGTGACCTTGACTTAAAAGTGCCACTGCAAGACGCGCTTGGGAATTTGCCTAATCCGGGGGAGGTTTGGTGGGTTCCTGGAAATCATGATACTGAGACCGACTTGGGGTATGACTGTTTGTTCGGTTCCGCATATGGCGAAAACAATTTGCATGGCCGTGTAGTGAACATTGGCGGACTGGCTGTGGCTGGCCTTGGCGGCGTATTTCGTTCAAAGATCTGGTCCGGTGGTACGGCTAGGTTTCAGTCTCCAGCCGAATACACAGCGACATGCGGGAAGGGCAACCTATGGCGCGGCGGACTGCCATTGCGGCATCGATCTAGCATCTTTCCTAGCGACCTAGTGTCGTTCGCTGGCCTTTCTGCGGACCTGCTTATTACTCATGAAGCGCCAGGTGCACACCGATTTGGGAGCAGCGTACTTACCGAGCTGGCGGCGAACCTTAAGGTGAGTAGTGCTTTTCATGGACATCACCACGAATCCATCGACTATCCTGACGGAGTGTGGCACGGAGTGGGGCTTCGGGAAATCTTCAAGCTTCGAATTGACTGATCGATGATCGAATTAGATTCGGATGCGTGAAGGATCTTCTCACTGAACGCGCTCGCTGAAAGCGTAGCAGTTGGCCTTTGCATCATTCAGAGCGTGATGCTCAGGCAAGCCGGTCTTCGTGTGGAAGTCGTGACGCAAGAGCTCACTAATGGGATCGTCAACGAGGCGCGGTGAACACCAGGCTGGAAGCTGCCAGTTAAGTTCCTGGGCGGCTATCGCCGCTAATCGAAGCTTCATGATCCCAAAGCGCTCGTTCAATGCGGAAGTGACCGCTCCGCGCGATTTTTGCGTAGTACCGCTCGAGTTTAGAGTATGGCCTCATTGTTAGCTAGCTTTGCTATAGGTTATTACCAGTGCCTCATGCGGCGCTCCGCCATCTCCAAATGCTTTGAGGTAGTTTCCGTTTGGAAGTGGAGTACCCTTCTTGCAGATACAAATTGCCTCGATGACGTCCGCAATCGTCAGCGATTGCCCCTCCAGAAGGTTCTTGAGTTCTTGGTCAGACCACGGTGAGGTTTTGTCTGGGCGTCCTATCGTGGCGGCGTAAGCCGCATCGTGCCATGCACACGCAGAACCTTCAGGGGGGAAGTAAGCAGGCTGTTTGTGGAATGGGTACTCGCAGTAGAACATTTCCCATATTGCTGCATAGTGGTTTTGAGTAGCTTGGCGCGTAAGTTGCGAGTGGAAGTGAGAGTCTCCCGTTGACTTTTGCTTCGAGTCCCAAGTGTCTACATGAGTACTTAGCCGCGGCCATTTTGCTTCGAATACCGCTGCTTTAAACTCCATATCGTTCTGCAAAATGATACATGCGTCGGCTCCGATTTCTCGCTCAGCGCTCGGGTTTAATACTTGCACTTTCGCTCGGAGTCCCGCAATATTCCTTGCGTTAATCTCTCGCCGGAGCGCTCCCGTAAAATTTGATGTGTAATCGTTTTCACTGACGATAATACCTTCGATCAAATCGGCGCGAACTAGCCTGTCCGCCCAATGAGCGCAGCTCATCAACTCCCGGGTAATGTCCCATGGAAATAGCATGTAGAAACCTCATCAAGCCAAACGTTCAGCTTTAGCGCCGTTAGTCATGTCTAAAAACATGCATCAGGCACAGCTCCAGGCCCACACGAAGCTTTAATTCTTGAAATTTGATACCTAGTTCAACGCCTGTTGTGCCCAGCTCTCGCCAGGAGGAACTTTAACTCATCTGACAGTCCGTGTCAGGTCACATCTGAGCCAGTATAAATTATGACCGTAGCTGCGATATTCCGGATAGCCTGGGATCGTGTGCCATGCTGTCCTGAAAGCGGTGCATCCTGGCGCTAGCTCGCCTTGAATCTTCAAACTTTGTGGCGGCTAGCGCAGACTTTTACAGTAACTATACTTCAGCCATTATTTCGCTACGTGCGGCAGCAAAATCCGACGCAGTGCGACATAACCGCCGACGAGGTCACTTGATGGAACGAGACCAGGGTGCTGCACATACAGATCCCAGATAGTGTCCTCGGTACGATCATTAGGTTCGTACATGTTCAACAGGACGCGTGCTTTGTACTGCCACGGATCAATCAAAAACATAGTTTGTTCCTTTTCTATAAATGTCAGGTCAATGTATATCCCCAATTGGCCTTTGATAAAAGAGAAAAAGAACACTGCAAGCATGCCTTTGTTAATTCGCAATTTTCTGTGGTGCGCACGAGACGATTCATTGTGTGGAGTCCGGCGTAGTGCAGCAAGTGTGACGTCCATTCCCTGCCAGCCCTATGCGCCATGGTGCCGATGCCCTTTTGCGTTTGGCTAGATTTTCGACTGCTGCAAGCAGTATCCAGCTGGGGGCTAAATGAAGGGTGCTAGCAAAGCTTTTCAAATTCAAATTGCAGTCCATTGCCACCTGTATGAATCTGGTTGGCCATTCTTCGATGAGCCACTCTGCGGAATCAAGAAGCGATTCGCGATGCCCAATGGTCAAATGCTCGAATCTGCGGGTGTTGCTCGGAAGTGCATCGCATGGTTGCCCCCGCACCGCCTGAACTCGTCGGAGCATGTCGTGGGTGCTATTCCTCAGGAAGAGCTGCGAAACGTACCAGAGTGCTTGTCCATACTCATGGGGCAGGCCATCTTGAATTCGCTGAGCGCGAGATGACTGTTCTGTAAAAGGCATCACTTCCAGGTCGCCTAGGTCATATCCGCATGCCCTGCAATATCGATGCGAAATCCATCGCCTTGGCTCTGCGCAGTAATGTGTCGCCGGCCATGGGCGATGACCGCAATTGGGACATGAATCCCGAAGCAGGCAACCATGAACCGGGCATCGAGTGTTGAAAGCAATCCTCCAACTAACGCGAAAGAATGGGTAGGGATCACTGGCCAGGCAGGCTGGGCAATACATTGGGCTTCCGCCAACGTGCGAGCCGAACGCACTGAAGGAAAGTGTGCCGCGTAGCTGATTGAGAAATCGTTGTTTTGCCAAATGCCTGGCCACCTCGACGTCCAAAGTAAGTGGCTTCAGGACGCCTTGGTCGTACCTAAACTGGTCGACCAACCAATCTAGATCCCTACTGGTAAAGATCCGGTCGGGATCGATTTTTCGTGACCTGTAGTCGAGCAGTGGGTAACGCCAGTATCCGTTCAACTGCCCGGCTCGCTGGCGCCACGACGAGAGTGATTCGCCATCAAACGGTGGCGGTCGTATCAGGAACATACAGAATCCCCCTGCAGCGCTAGTCGCTGCCTATGGAAAAAGGCAATCTCGAATAATTGCGTTGGCCTTGGTGTCGGCCGCCGTCCAATCCCGAAGGTCCGGAACAAGCGGTGCGCGGCGCACCATGTAGTTCTTCACCATTGTGGGAAGAAGCTTCTTGTAATTGCGTGTGATTTCTTCAAGCTGAAGGAGGTGTCTCTTGCTGATCCTGGGATGTGGATCTATCCATTGCCTGTCACGTTCATAGTGCGAATAAAAGAGTCGAGCGAACGCGTAGTCGCTACGGCTTCTTGTCAGACAAAAATGATCCTCCTCCCAGGGGGCGAAGGTATCTCGAAACTTCTTCAGCCATGACGGTGCACGTTGATAAGCCAGGTACGTCAAGCTCTTGCGACAGAAGTCGCAGCGTTCCCGGTGTGGCCTTGTGTATCGAATATCGTTGCTGCAATGTGGACATTGATCGACTAAGAGCAATCCATGCGCACGACAAGTTAAGGTCAGGGCATAGTTGCAGTAATGTGTAACCGGGAGGCCCTCTTGAAGGCATGCAGGGCAGATTCTTGAGGGATTCCCTAGCCCATAAAGGCGTAGTTTAGACGAGGTCGAATTGCATCTCCTTAAGCCTTTGGAGGGCTGTCTTTCTCCAAGTGCAATTTCCTTAAGTTCTTCATCCGTTGCGATTGCCAGGGTCATGAAGCTGCCACGTAGCTTGCTGCTTAGTTCGCGTATGCCCGCCATTGTGTTCTTTTCGGCCAATTCCATTAGATGATCTTGTCTGCATTGGAAAGCTGCAGGCTCCGGGCGTACTAGTAGTGTCGGCATACCCATTTTCTGGATCGGTTGCGACGCGTACACCCTTCTTAGGTTTTCGAGGTAGATCATGATTTACGAGGTTTCAATGGCATGGTCCAGGAATCGACCCATTCTTCGTAGGGTTCGCCCTCTTGCGTCAAATTGCGCATAACGCCACCGGGAAGAAGGGGGTTCAATTCATCCTTTAGGGCTGCGCCAAAATGGACTTGCAGTGCATTTGCTAGATCAGATTGGGTGATGTATTCACGTCCATCATTGACGGCAATATCGACTGCCCAGCTAAAAACGCGGTAGACGTAATCCATGATTCCGTTGGTGGCGTAATAGAGTCGCTTTGCAAGGTCAACAGAGATGTCAGACGTTTCCGCGAGAGGCAACGCGTTAGCGTATCGCTGGAGGAACTCATGGAAGGTCTTGAATTGTCGCGGCGAATCAATCCGAAAGTAGTCAAGGTGAATTTGCTTCGCTGTCCGGCGCCGAAGTTGCGGACTAAGTCGTACAAGTGAAACCGCCGAAGGCGCGCCCAGTAGAACAACGAGTCTCTTGCAGTCGTCGATCAAATCGCGCAGCAAATCGCCAATTTCCTTGATGCCACCGTCTTTCCGACGTGCGGGGATATCATGGACGTTGTCAATTATGATCACTCGCGTCCTTAGCTGCGGAAGCAGAACCTTTATCCGTTTGTTGAGCTCCGATTCCGTATGACAGGTCGACAGCGATGGGCTGATCGTTTGAAGCAAGGTAGCAGCGATTGCCCATTTGCTGATGGTTGATGGAAGTCGGAATGCAACTACTGGAATTCTGGATTGCTCGCCGCTGTGGTCCGCAGGCCATAGTTTTTCAATGTAGTCCCTGATGTAAGTCTTGCCCGCGCCTGTTGGTACGAGTAGAAGCAGGCCGTCCCCGCGGTTCCGCTGTTCGCAGGCTATGGCATGCCGCCGAATCTCCTGGAGAGCATTGACGAACGATGGGTAGTTCACGTGCATCTCTTCCGACATGTAAAGTAAGCGGTCTGCAACAGAGGCTCCCCTCCATCGAAGCGCCTTTTCTTCTGTGGTGTTCATCAAAAGTCCTCCGGAAGGTCCCAGTGTTCATCGGTCGCATCGATTTCGACAGA
This sequence comes from Pseudoduganella sp., assembly GCF_041914865.1. Lineage (NCBI taxonomy): Bacteria > Pseudomonadati > Pseudomonadota > Betaproteobacteria > Burkholderiales > Oxalobacteraceae > Pseudoduganella > Pseudoduganella sp. Next base: position 143,335 of record NZ_JAYSCO010000003.1, read on the forward strand.
CTGGATGCGATCAATTTGATGTTCGATGTCCGTTATTGACTCTTCGACTGTTTTAGGCGTTTTTTTCATTGATGGGACGTCTCCGATGTTCTGAGCCCATTTCCGCTGGTGGCGCTTGTTCGATTTCATGGCCTGCTCTACGAGCTCTTGGAGCTTGATCTTCGCAGCCAGCATGTCGTCCATTGCAGGATTATTTTTCCTTTGTTCGCGAGCGATCTTTCGGATCAACTTGTGTTGATATAGCGTCAGTCCTTTCGTGAACTCGGGGTTCAAGCTCGGTACTGCAAAGTACTTCTTGCAATGTGGGTCGAGCACATAGATTCGATCTAGATCTGAAGGGTTGTAGCGAAAGATCACCCGTTCGTTGTGCCCGATTCGACGTCGTAGAAGGATGAGACGGTCGCACTGATAACGGAGGCCAAGGAACATGACGCCGTCAGGTCGAAACGCTACACTGTGGCTTAGTCCGAAGTACGCGTCTAACTGATCGAGATTGGTAGGAAGCCGAGGGCGTATGAGATCAGCGCGCTTCTGCCATTTTTGAAGAGGTGTCATGCCATCCTCTCTTGGCATATTAGGGTGCAAGCAGAAGGCCCATTGATAAGCACACTTCGCAAAGACGGAAATGTCCATCGCTGCCGTCGCCAGTCCAACGTCAAGCATTTTCCTATCTCGTTTCTCGCCACCGAAGCCAGGAAGATGCTGTAGAAGATGCTCCACAGTCTCGCCATTGAAATTTTCGACAACTGACTTTTCAGTGGGGCGATATGGCTTAGCCCATGCGCAGATGCTATTGGTTGAAAGTTGAATTGCGGATTCCAGATCAGAAGCATGGAAGTAGAGCGCATTGTCAAACAGCGCGATGCCCGGGATGCCAAATCTGGCGCTGGACGCCAAGAGGCCCATCGATTGCAAAAGCGGCCCCTTAGGTAGCAAGACAGATCTGTATGTATCGAGAGCCGAGACAGTGCTGCGATGTCTGTGGCCAATTGAGAGGCCGAGCGCCAGCGAGCTATGTTGGTCGACACCCGCGGTTAGGAAGGCGCGCCCGATGGGAAGGCCGGTTTTTTGATTGACCAGGAACGTGCGGGTGTCCTTGTCGTCAAATTCGACTACAGCTAAAGGATCAATTGCCCTATCACGCGGATAGTGCGCCCGGAAGACCTTATTGGCGAATGCCTTTCCCCTATTTCGAACGCAGATGTCATACGCGTCGAAATTCTGAGAGATCAAGCGATCGACGGTGGACCAGCTGGGGACGAGCGCGGAAGCTTCACTTGCGGGAATCTTCTTTCTGATTTTGGCTTCAATAGAATGCAAAACTTCGAAGGTGTATATTTTCCGATTCGCATTCAGTCGCAGCTCCTGAAATACTTCGGCTATTGCTTGGTTGACGACCGATGGGAGGCGGGTTCCGGCACCGCGCCCACCGCGACTTGCGAAGTCCGGGAGAAGTGCTCGCATGTCGCCACTTCGCTTGTCGAAGCGTCGCGACCATTCATAGACTGTACGTAGCGAGAAGTCTTCTAACTCGGGATTTTCTTGACGCAGTCGCTTCTTGAGTCTTTCGAAGTCCATCTGCAACAGTGGCGTTTTGCGAAGGCATATATAGCCAAGTTTCCGCAGCTCGGAGATGTAGGCATAGAGACTGCGTGCATGCTGACGTGCTGCGGGGCTAGCGTCTGAAAGCACTGTGAATTCGGACTGCTCGTATGGCAGAACGGTGACTGGTGATGTCGATTCTGTGAGCGGAGTAAGCCTGCGTTGCAGGTATTCCTCGTAGAGTATTTCGAGTTCGACAAATTTCTCTTCGTAGGTGTTTACATTGCGCAGGACGCACTGGGACTTAACGACCCGGACTATCTCCATCACTGTCAGGCCATGCTGCAAGCGTTGTCCAGGCTCGAACCCGAACGTCATATCTTCGAACGTAACGGGGCCTATTCGCCCGTGAACGCTGTTGTTACACAAGGTATGCATGTTATCGACTCCTTGCCAACTGATCCCACCAGGTGTGGCCGTTCGGCGAGGTGGATAAAGCGATGTTTGCCAAGTCGAGTAATGGCGTGGCAGACACCACCGTCGATGGCTCAAATGGATCACTGAAGTTGAAGAATGCTTTGCTTTTCCAGGCCGCGGCGAAGATTACCGCCTTGTCAAAGCCTGAATCTACCAAGGCTTCAAAGGTGTCCTGGCGTTGAGCTCGCAAATGGGCCAGGAGTGCATCGATCTCGTTCTGTGGGACGCAATTTGATGCGCGCCTCATCTCCATCAGTTGATGTCGCAAGTGGTAGGAAAGAGGATGTTTGTCGGTCCAACACAAGTACTTGATGCCAAATTTGGCGAATTTCTCTTGATTGCGGTCCAGTGTGGCTTGAACCAGGGCCGTGATGTAGCGGCTCGTTTTTACTTCGATGACGAGAATTTTGCCATTGGAGCAACTCGCTAGATAGTCAGGGACAATCTGGTATCCGAACGTTTTCGCGTCGGTTCTGAACGGTTGCTGCTTAAAGCGAGTGATGTAGCCGGCGTTGGCAAGATAATCTAGCAACAACACAGCGCAAGCCTCGGTTCGACCCTGACCGCCAACTGGCAGTCCGCGGAGCGACGTTGAGATGCTGTGATATTGGGATCGTTTCGAATGGCCCTTTAGAGAGCGGGCAGGGGGCTGCGCATAGACGTGTTCGAGCCACTCCAGTGACCCCATGATGGGGGGAGATTTCGTACTCATGATCATTCCCAGTCGCGTTCATGTGCGACAAAAGTAAATAGGGGATTGACCTTAAGGCTGGAGTCCGATATCTTGAGGGTTCTCAGGCGCCTTGAGATATCATTCTCCGGCCGAAAGGGCGGCGGATCTGCAAATTGTGGGTTCGTCGCTTTTTTACTTTCCGGGTTCCTCTTCTTCCAAAATATGTTCAATTCTCGCCAGCTTCTCAGGCGATACGTTAACAACTTGGCCGTTCCGCAAAATGAATGTTCCAGCCAACGGGCTGACGTTCAATTCAAATGCGGTGGTGCCATGCTGCGAGCGCTCAGCTTCGGCCCGACTACAAAGCAGCCTTAGCCCATGACCACCAATACCTAGTGAGTTTGCGATACGTAGAACCGTTCCGATCGGCGGCGGAGGCCGTCGGGAGTTCTCGAGCGAGGAGTAGTAGCCGGCGGTTACCCCAGCTTTCCCGGCTACCGTTGCTTGGCTTAACCCAAGGCTGACCCGAACTCGGAAAAGCTCAGCACCGAAGCTCGTTACTTCAACTAACTTTCTTGGCATGAATGGCCGCTGATGCACTATTGGGAAACGATAGCATGTGCGATCGTTGGTTGGCAAGCCTCGAATCTCAATAAGTCCTTTATAATCAGATGCTTACGTTCATATTATAGCCATAAAACGGAACAACTTAACTGATCGAAATTGGTTTTGAAAAAGCGATGCCTGTTGATGGTCGACTTGAAGTAGCTCAACAGCGCGTAGGGCTACTTCAATCATGTCACCATAATTACCGGGCAATTTCAGTGAGGATTCTGCATAAATTTGCGGTTGCGCATGTCCGATTGTCAGACCTGACCCCGAATTTCTTATTGACTCACTTGTCTATACAACTTAAGCTGTGAACATGTGCGGGCCTCGCGCAGGCCGGCTATCACCAACTTGAGGAGATGACATGAGCACCCAGCACCTGGAAAACGATCCGCGTTATGACGCTTCCCGCGATATCCGTGCCCCGCGTGGCCCGGAACTGACCTGCAAGACCTGGGGCGCGGAGGCGGCTTACCGCATGATCCAGAACAACCTGGACAAGGAAGTGGCGGAGAACCCGAAACACCTGGTGGTGTACGGCGGTATCGGCCGTGCGGCCCGCAACTGGGAGTGCTATGACCAGATCCTGGCTTCGCTGAAAAAGCTGGAGGCCAATGAAACCCTGCTGATCCAGTCCGGCAAGCCGGTTGGTGTGTTCCAGACCCATGAGGATGCGCCGCGCGTGCTGCTGGCGAATTCGAACCTGGTGCCGAAGTGGGGCAACTGGGAGCATTTCAATGAGCTGGACCGCAAGGGCCTGTTCATGTACGGCCAGATGACGGCCGGTTCCTGGATTTACATCGGCACCCAGGGCATCGTGCAGGGCACTTACGAGACCTTCGCGGAAGCGGGCCGCCAGCACTTCGGGGGCGACCTGAAAGGCCGCTTCGTGCTGACCGCCGGCCTGGGCGGCATGGGCGGCGCGCAGCCGCTGGCGGCGACTTTCGCCGGTGCGGTGTCGCTGAACATCGAGTGCCAGCAGTCGTCGATCGATTTCCGCCTGCGCACCAAGTACCTGGACAAGCAGGCGGCCAACATCGATGAGGCGCTGGAAATGGTCAAGCTGCACAAGGCCAACGGCGATGCAATCTCGATTGGCCTGCTGGGCAATGCGGCCGACATCTTGCCGGAGCTGGTGAAGCGTGCCAAGGCTGGCGGCATCATCCCTGACCTGGTGACCGACCAGACGTCGGCGCATGACCTGGTCAACGGCTACCTGCCGCAGGGCTGGACTGTGGAGCAGTGGAAGGCGGCGCAGGCCGATGCTTCCCAGCACGCCAAGCTGGTGGACGCTGCCGCTGCTTCGTGCGCGGTGCATGTGCAGGCCATGCTGGACTTCCAGGCGCTGGGTTCGAAAGTGGTCGACTACGGCAACAATATCCGCCAGGTGGCCTTCGACAAGGGCGTGAAGAATGCCTTCGATTTCCCGGGCTTCGTGCCGGCTTACATCCGTCCGCAATTCTGCGAGGGCCGCGGTCCGTTCCGCTGGGTGGCGCTGTCGGGCGATCCGGAGGATATCTACAAGACCGATGCCAAGATCAAGGAGCTGTTCCCGCACCATACCCGAGTGCACCGCTGGCTGGACATGGCGCGCGAGCGCATCGCCTTCCAGGGCCTGCCGGCGCGTATCTGCTGGCTGGGCCTGGGCGAGCGCCATATCGCTGGCCTGGCCTTCAATGAAATGGTGAAAAACGGTGAGCTGAAGGCGCCGATCGTGATCGGCCGCGACCACCTGGATACCGGTTCGGTGGCGTCGCCGAACCGTGAAACCGAGGGCATGCGCGACGGTACCGATGCGGTGTCGGATTGGCCGCTGCTGAATGCTATGCTGAATACTGCCGGCGGCGCGACCTGGGTTTCGCTGCACCATGGCGGTGGCGTGGGCATGGGCTATTCGCAGCACTCGGGCGTGGTGATTGTGGCCGACGGTACCGAGGCGGCTGCCAAGCGCCTGGCGCGCGTGCTGGTCAATGACTGCGGTTCGGGTGTGATGCGTCATGCGGATGCGGGCTATGAGTCTGCGATCGAGTGCGCGAAGCGTAACCATTTGAACCTGCCGATGATTAAGTGAACCCCGGTGAAGCTGGGTACGACCCAAGGGTCGGACCCAGTCAGCTCCGCAGTCCGCGGCTCCGGCATACCCGGGGTCTGACCCTCGGGACTAGGCGTCCCCGTCTGACCCAGCCCTGCCGGGTTGAATGCAAACGAATACGAGTAACGAAACCATGACCCAACTGACCCTGAACCCTGGCAAACTGACCCTGTCCGACCTGCGCGCCGTGTGGACCGCCCACACCCCGATCGCGCTGGCGAAAGAGGCTTACGCTGCCGTGGAAGCTTCCTGCAAAGCCGTGCAGGATATCGTCGCCAAGGGCGACGCCGCCTACGGCATCAACACCGGTTTCGGCCTGCTGGCCAAGACCCGCATCCCGGACGACAAGCTGGAACAGCTGCAGCGCAACCTGATCCTGTCGCACTCGGTGGGCACCGGCGAACTGATGTCCGACGAAGTCGTGCGCCTGCTGATGTTGACCAAACTGAGCTCGCTGGCGCGCGGTTTCTCCGGCATCCGCCCGATCGTGATCGACACCCTGATCGCGCTGTACAACGCCGGCATCATGCCGGCCATCCCGGCCAAAGGCTCGGTCGGCGCGTCCGGCGACCTGGCGCCGCTGTCGCACATGACCCTGGCCATCCTGGGCGTGGGCGACGTGCGCGTGAAGGGCGAGCTGGTACCAGCGGCCGATGCGCTGAAAGCCGCCGGCATCGCGCCTGTCGTGCTGGCCGCGAAAGAGGGCCTGGCCCTGATCAACGGCACCCAGGCCTCCACCGCGCTGGCGCTGCACGGCCTGTTCATGGCCGAGCGCCTGCTGGAAGCGGGCATGGTCACCGGCTCGCTGTCGCTGGACGCGGCCAAGGGTTCCGATTCGCCGTTCGATGCGCGCATTCACGAAGTGCGCGGCCAGCCGGGCCAGATCGCTGCCGCCGGCATCTACCGCGAACTGGTCTCCGGCAGCGCGATCCGCGCTTCGCACCTGGTGGGCGACGAGCGCGTGCAGGACCCGTACTGCCTGCGCTGCCAGCCGCAAGTGATGGGCGCCTGCTGGGACATCATCGCCAACGCCGGCCGCACCCTGCTGATCGAAGCCAATGCCGTGACCGACAACCCGCTGATCTTCCAGAACGACGACGGTCCTGTCGTGGTTTCGGGCGGTAACTTCCACGCCGAGCCGGTGGCCTTCGCGGCCGACACCCTGGCCCTGGCCATCGCCGAAATCGGCTCGATCTCGGAGCGCCGCATTTCGCTGCTGATCGACGCCACCCTGTCCGGCCTGCCGCCATTCCTGGTGCGCGACCCGGGCGTGAACTCGGGCTTCATGATCGCCCACGTGACCGCCGCCGCGCTGGCGTCGGAGAACAAGTCGATCGCCCACCCGGCATCGGTCGACACCATCCCGACCTCGGCCAACCAGGAAGACCACGTCTCGATGGCCACCTACGGCGCGCGCCGCCTGCACGATATGGCGCACAATACCGCGACCATCCTCGGCATCGAGCTGCTGGCGGCGGCGCAGGGCATCGACTTCCATCGCCCGCTGAAAACCTCGGCGCAACTGGAGCATGTACACGCCCAGCTGCGTTCCAAGGTACCATTCTTCGACGCCGACCGCTTCTTCGCGCCGGACATCGAGGCAGCCAAGCAGATGGTGGTGAATGGCGACCTGAGCGCAACTTGCAAGAGCCTGTTCAGCGCCCTGCATCCGTAAGGAGGGTTTCATGGATTACCGCTTCCACGCAGGCAGTATTCCCTTGCTGGTGTCGATGCCCCACGTGGGCACCGACATCCCGGACGATATCGCCGCCGGCATGGCGCCGGCGGCGACCGAGAAGGCCGACACCGATTGGCACCTGGTCAGGCTGTACGACTTCCTGGGCGCGCTCGGCGCGTCCACCCTGTCGGCGCGCTGGTCGCGCTATGTGATCGACCTGAATCGTCCGCCGGAAAACACCAACCTGTATCCGGGCCAGGACACCACGGGCCTGTGCCCGCTCGACACTTTCCACCGCGAGCCGCTCTACCTGGAAGGCCGCCAGCCGGACCATGCCGAGGTGCAGCGCCGCCTGGCGGCTTACTGGCAGCCTTACCACACGCAGCTGCGTGCCGAACTGGATCGCCTGCTGGCCATCCATGGCAAAGTGGTGTTGTGGGATGCCCACTCCATCGCCTCCATCGTGCCGCGTTTCTTCGAAGGCAAGCTGCCGGACCTGAATTTCGGCACCGCCGACGGCGCCAGCTGCGATGCCGCCATGACCGAGGCCATTGCCTCCGTGGCGCGCCGCGACGAGCGCTATACGGTGGCGGTCAACGGCCGCTTCAAGGGCGGCCACATCACGCGCTTCTACGGCAAGCCGGAGCAGGGCGTGCACGCGATCCAGCTGGAGATGTGCCAGTCCACCTATATGGACGAAACGGCGCCCTTCGGCTACCGCGAGGACCTGGCCGGAGACGTGCAGCCGCTGTTGCAAAAACTGGTGCAGGCCGCTGCGGATTGGGTGAAAAAATGAAGGCCCTGTACGCACACAACGCGCTGCTGCCGGAAGGCTGGCGCAAGAACGTCCTGCTGCAGTGGGACGAGCGCGGCAACTTCACCGCCGTGCAGGCCGATGCCGTGGCGGCGCCAGGGCTGCCGAGCGCGCGCCTGGTCATGCCGGGCATGGTCAACCTGCATTCGCACGCCTTCCAGCGCGCGCTGGGCGGGCTGACCGAGTTCGCGGGCGAGACCAAGGACAGCTTCTGGACCTGGCGCGACCTGATGTACCGCTTTGCGCGCAATATCACGCCGGAGCAGATGGAGGCGATCGCCGCCCAGCTGTATTCCGAGTGCCTGCGCCACGGCTACACCTCGATGTGCGAGTTCCATTACGTGCAGCGCGCGCCGGACGGCAGCATGTACCCGCAGGCGTCGGAAACGGCGCAGCGTGTGATTGCAGCCGCGCGCCAGACCGGCATCGGCATCACCATGCTGCCGGTGCTGTATTCCTGGGCCGGTTTCGGCGAGCAGCCGCTGAAGCCGGAGCAGGCGCGCTTCCGCACCGATGCGCGCGACGTGCTGAAGATCATCGGCGAGCTGGAACCGCTGCGCGACGCGCAGGTGGAAGTGGGCGTGGCGCCGCATTCGCTGCGCGCCGCTTCCGTGGCGCAGATCAGGGAAGTGTTGGAGCACCTGCCGAAAGCGCGCCCGGTGCACATCCACATCGCCGAGCAGCAGGGCGAGGTGCAGCAGTCGCTCGACTTCAGCGGCAAGCGCCCGGTGCAGTACCTTTACGAACAGCTGCCGGTCGATGCGCGCTGGTGCCTGGTGCACGCCACCCACCTGACGCCGGACGAAGTGACGGCCATCGCGCAAAGCGGCGCCGTGGCGGGGCTGTGCCCGACCACCGAAGCGAACCTGGGCGATGGCCTGTTCCCTCTTGAAAGTTTCCTGGAGCAGGGCGGGCGCATCGGCGTCGGCAGCGACAGCCATGTCTCGCAAAGCGCGGTGGAGGAGCTGCGCTGGCTGGAATATGGCCAGCGCCTGTTGCACCAGCGCCGCAACATCGCCGTCTCCGGCAAGGAACGCCGGGTCGGCGACTTCCTGTGGCAGGCTGCCTTGCAGGGCGGGGCGCAGGCTGCGGGCCGCCCGGTGGGCGCGCTAGCTGTCGGCAAGCGCGCCGATTTGATAGTGTTGGATGATGACCACCCGAATCTTGATGGAATCGACGCCGCCGACGTGTTGGGCTGCTTCGTTTTCAGCGGAAATGATAATCTTGTCAGGGATGTGATGGTCGGCGGCCACTGGGTGGTGCGCAACCGGGAGCATGCGGCGCAACAGGCCATCACCGCGCGCTTCAAAAAGACACTGGCCGAACTGCGCGAGCTACGAGCATGACCAAAATCATCCAGTATGCAAGCCTGCATGCCACGCCCTGGAAGAACGGCGGCGGCAGCACTACGGAATTGTGCGTGATGCCGCCCGGCGCCAGCTTCGACGAGTTCGAATGGCGCATTTCGCTGGCCACCATCGCGCACAGCGGGCCGTTCTCGGTGTTCCCCGGCATCGACCGCACCTTGACCCTGGTCGAGGGCGGCGGCGTGGTGCTGGACGTGGGCAACGAGCGGCGCGTGGCGCTGTCCGAGCGCGAGCCGGTGATCGCTTTCCCGGGCGAGATTGCGGTCAGCGCCACAGTGGAGGGGCCGCCCACCACCGACTTTAACGTGATGACGCGGCGTTCGGTCTGCAACCACCAGCTGGAGCGGCGCGTGGTGCGCGACTTCTCCACGCTGGAGCGGCGCAGTCCGACCACCGTGGTGTTCCTGGCCGAAGGCGAGAGCCTGAACCTGGCCAGCGCCAGTGAGCGCATTTCGCTGGTGCGCTATGATGCGGTGGTGCTGGACAAGGATGATGTGTGGACCCTGGAAGCGGGCCATGCCACCGTGTTCATTGTCGATATTTTCCCGAACGAAGAGTAAAACATGGCAGTAGAGTGGGACCTGTTGATCACCAACGTGCACCTGGCCACCATGGTGGGCGAGGGCTATGGCGAGATCCGCGATGCGGCGATCGCGGTCGATAACGGCCGAATCGCCTGGATCGGGCGGCGCGAGGATGCCGCCGCGGCGGGCAGCGCGGAGCTGGAGCACGATGCCGGCGGCTGCTGGCTGACGCCGGGCCTGATCGATTGCCACACCCATATCGTCCACGCCGGCAACCGCAGCGACGAGTTCGAGGCGCGCCTGAACGGCGCCACCTATGAGGACATTGCGCGCGCCGGCGGCGGCATCATGTCGACAGTGCGCGCGACCCGCGCCGCGACGGATGAGGAACTGCTGCGCCAGTCGCTGCCGCGCATTGCGGCGCTGCTGGCGGAAGGCGTGACTACGCTGGAAATCAAATCCGGCTACGGCCTGTCGCTGGAGTCCGAGGCCAAGATGCTGCGCGTGGCGCGCCGCGTGGGGGAGGTGATGCCGGTGTCGGTGGCCACCACCTTCCTCGGCGCGCACGCCCTGCCGCCCGAGTTCAAGGACCGCGCAGACGACTATGTGGATGCGGTGATCGCCATGATCCCCGCACTGGCGCGCGAGGGGCTGGCCGACGCGGTGGATGCCTTCTGCGAGCGGATCGGCTTTACCGCCGCGCAGACGGAGCGCATCTTCGCCGCTGCGCGCGAGCATGGCTTGCCGGTCAAGCTGCATGCCGAGCAGCTGTCCGACCAGGGCGGCGCGGCCCTGGTGGCGCGCTACCAGGGCCTGTCGGCCGACCACCTGGAGCATCTGACGGCCGAGGGCATTGCTGCCATGGCCGGCGCCGGCACCGTGGCTGTGCTGCTGCCGGGCGCCTATTACTTCCTGCGCGATACCACGCCGCCGCCGGTGGCCGCGTTGCGCGCGGCGGGTGTGCCGATGGCGGTTGCCACCGACAACAATCCCGGCACTTCGCCGATGACATCCCTGCTGCTGGCCATGAACATGGTGTGCACGCTGTGGCGCCTGACGCCGCTCGAAGCGCTGGCCGGCTGCACCGTGCATGCCGCGCGCGCGCTGGGGTTGCAGGGCGAAGTGGGGACCCTGGAAGTGGGCAAGCGCGCCGACTTCGCGCTGTGGCAGATTGCGCGGCCGGCGGACCTGTCGTATGCCTTCGGCTTCAACCCGTGCGTCGCCGTGGTGAATCGCGGCGTGTGGCGCGATCCGATCGTCGGCATCGCCGCGATCCCGGGCGCAGGCGCCTGATTTGCTGCGCCGCGCCGCCATCGCCGTCCTGGCCCTGGCGGCGGCAATGTTCCTTTTCGCCGCGCCTGCCGCGACTGCCGCGGACGACGTGCTGCGCGTCGGCTCCAAGCGCTTCACCGAATCCTACATCCTGGGCGAGCTGCTGGCGCAAAGCGCCGCGCCGCATGCCCGCGTCGAGCATAAGCAAGGCCTGGGCAACACCGCGATCGTGCTGGCCGCCCTGAAGTCCGGCAGCATCGACGTTTATCCCGAATACACCGGCACCATCAGCCTGGAAATCCTGAAGCACGCTGCGCCTGCAACGCTGGAGCAGATGCGGCGCGAGCTGGCGGCGCAGGGGCTGGGCATTGCCGTGCCGCTCGGCTTCAACAATACCTACGCCCTCGCCGTGCGCGGCGCGGCAGGCGGCCCGCAGCGCCTGGGGGAGCTGGCCGCCCAGCGCGGCCTGCGCTACGGCTTGTCGCATGAGTTCATCGGCCGCGCCGACGGCTGGCCGGGTTTGGCGCAGCGCTACGGCATCCGCAGCACACCGCACGGCCTCGATCACGGCATCGCCTACGAAGCCCTGGCGCAGAAGCAGGTGGACGTGATCGATATTTACTCCACCGACGCCAAGATCAGCCAATACGGCTTGCGCGTGCTGGAAGACGATCAAGGCTACTTCCCGCGCTATGACGCCGTGCTGCTCTATCGGCTGGACGTGGCGCAGCGCTTTCCCGCCGCCTGGCAAGCCATCCGCCTGCTGGAGGGGCGCATCGGCGCCGCCGACATGATCGCCATGAACGCCGCCGCCGAATTGCGCGGCCAATCGTTCACCGCCATCGCGCGCGACTGGCTCACGCGCCAGCGCGCCGCCACGGCCAGCGCCAGCGCGCCACTTGCCGTCGTGGCGCCATCCGCAATTGCCTCTGTGCCTCCCGCCATCGCTGCCGCACCCGGCGCGGCTGCGTCATCCGCTGCCACGACGGAGAGGCCCGGCCTGTTCCAACGCATTTTTGCCGACGATTTCTGGCCGCTGACCCGACAGCACATCCTCCTGGTTGTGATGTCGGTGGCGCTGGCCAGCCTGATCGCCATCCCGCTCGGCATCCTGGCCGCCCAGCGCCCGGCCTGGCGCGAACCGGTGATGGCCGCCGCCGGCCTCCTGCAAACCATCCCCTCGCTCGCCCTGCTGGCGATGATGATCCCCCTGCTGGGCAACATCGGCACTATCCCCGCCCTGTGCGCACTCTTCGTGTATGCCCTGCTGCCGATCGTACGCAACACCTGCACCGGGTTAAGCGGCATCCCGCCCGGCCAAAAGCAGGCTGCCCAAGCGCTCGGCCTGCGCCCTGCCCAAAGGCTGCGCTACATTGAACTGCCGCTGGCCGCCCCCGTCATCCTGGCCGGCATCAAGACCGCCGCCGTGATGAGCGTCGGCACCGCCACCATCGCCGCCTTCATCGGCGCTGGCGGCTACGGCGAACGCATCACCACCGGCCTGGCCCTGAACGACAACACCCTGATGCTGGCCGGCGCGCTGCCGGCAGCCGTCCTCGCCCTGCTCACGCAAGGGCTGTTCGAATGGATGGAAAGGGGATTCAAAGCATCTGTAGCCGCGCGCGCACCTGCTCGGCTTCGCGCGTAAGAAGCTGCTCCGCCAGCGCATCATTCGCCCGCTGCACCGCCAGCACGTGCAGCTCCCGCATGTAGCGGCCCAGCAGAAAATGCAGGTAAGCGCGATGGACGGCTTTCAACATGGTCAGTCTCCGGCGAAGTAGCGGGACCATCCATTCTGCTAATTTCCCAGCAGAACTTCTTGCGCTACATCAAATGTAAGCAGATATAGCCAGCCGGTAAAAATTTGTAAGTGACAAGGCAGGGCAGGGCAACGCGGACTATATTGAAACCGTCGATTCATCTCCCCTCCCCAACTGACACCTGGGTTTCTAGTCCCTCGCCCGACCACACACGAGCCGCGAGGGATTTTTTTTGCCCAAGCGGGAACCATTCCTCCACCACCCAGCAGGAAGCTATGGCAAAGAACCGGAAAACCTACGGGAGTTCCGTGCCAGGACTCATCGCCGTCGCAGTCAGGCTCTTTATGCTCTAAGCTGCCGCCAGCGCCTGCAGCGCCGGGCCGGTCACGCGGCACACGCGCCAATCCGGCAGCACGTCCGCCCCCATCTGCTCATAGAACTTGATGGCGTTCACATTCCAGTCCAGCACCGACCACTCAAAGCGCCCGCACTGGCGCTCCACAGCAATCTTCGCCAGCGCCGCCAGCATCTGCTTGCCGTAGCCAGCGCCACGACGATCCTGCTTCACATACAAGTCCTCCAGGTACAGGCCCTTCTTGCACAGGAAGGTGGAGAAGTTATGGAAGAACAGGGCATAGCTCACCACTTCGCCCGCGTCTTCGCCCACGATGCCTTCCACGCCCGGCTTGGCGCCGAACAGTTCCTCATGCAGCATGGCCTCATCAGCCACCACCAGGTGTTCCAGTTTCTCGAAAACAGCCAGCTCGCGGATCATGGCCATGATGGCCGCCACGTCACCAGGACGGGCAGGGCGGATAATCAAATTGCTCATACAGCTTTCTTCAAAAGTTCAGGTTCAATAACAGCCGGACGGGCCGGCGCGGACGGCGCCTTGAGCGCCCAGGCCACGCTGGCCAGACACATCACCATGCCCGCCACCTCCATCCAGCCCGGACGGAAGTTCTCCAGCTGGATGCTGATCAGTACCGACAGCACAGGCGTCACGACGCCGATATACACAGCCTTCTGCGTGCCAATGCGGTCAATCAGCGTGAAATAGCAGGCGAACGCGATCACCGAGCCAAACAGCGACAGGTAGATCAAGCCACCCCAATACGACAGCGTCGTCGGCACAGCAAAGGAATCGCCGCGCACCAGCGCAAACAGCGTCACCAGCACGGTTCCCCACAGCATGCCCCAGGCCATGCTGAGCAGCACATTCGATTCATGCTGGCGCACCTTGACCACCAGGGTATTCCCAACCGTGCTCGCGATGGTGGCGCCCAGGGCCAGGACGATGCCGAGGATGAAATGCCCCTGGCCGCCAGCCAGCACATCGCGCAGCGATTCGGCGATGGCGTGGTAGAACAGCAGTACCACGCCGCCCACGGCCACACTGCCAGCGGCCCAGGTGCGCCAGGTGAGCGGCGTGCCAAAGACGAAGCGGCTCAGGATCGGGTTCCAGAACACCATCAGTGCGAACAGCACCGCCACCAGGGCCGACACGACATATTGCTCAGCAAAATAGGTGCCGATATAGCTCAGCCCAAAGCTGCAGCAACCTTGCAGGATGGTCCAGCGCTGTGCCGCCCACGACAGGCGCAGCTTGTCGCCGCGCAGCAGGCACCAGGCAAACAGCACGCTGGACGCCATGGCAAAACGATAAACGATGGAGATGGTCGGGGCGACCTGGCCCAGCTGCAGGGTGATGGCCCAGAAAGTGGAGCCCCAGATCACGCAGGCGGCTACGAAGAGAATGGAGGAAGGCATCCCGCCAGTATAAGTGTTTCTTGCCTGCAGCGCAGGACGCCCCCAGGTCGCTCAGTAAGCCAGTTTCAGGCGCCGGTACAGCACGCCCAGCACGAATAATGGTCCGATCAGCAGGAAGCGCAAGTCATCGAAGAACGATGGCTTCTTGCCCTCGATTTTGTGGCCGATGAACTGGCCGATCCAGGCCAGCACAAAGATCACAATGCTCAGCGGCAGCACCGCGCCGGGCGGCAGGGCGCGCAGCACCAGCAGCATGAAGGTCGCCATCAGCAGCATGCCCAGCGCAAAATTGCGCGATAACTTAAAGTAGTACACCATGGATGCCGCGCTGCCGGCCACTGCCAGCAAGGGATGGATGGCCCAGATCAGGCCCAGCAGGCTGAATACGATCAGCGGTACGCAAACGCAATGGATTGCTTCGTTGGTGGGATCGAGATGGCTTTCGCTGTACTTGGCCAGCAAGGTATCGATGGCACGTGCCTCAGGCATGGTATTGGTCTCCGGTGTGTGATTATTTGTATAGCACTACCGTTCGATTCTACACGCGAAGCGGCTGGACGCACATTTGCATAAATGCTAATCTTGCCGGGCGCTTTGCACCCCGTTCCGGCCGGTAGCCGAAGGAGATAAGACATGTTCAAGAAGCTGGCCGCAGAGGCCCTGGGTATCAGCGATATCGGCGTTATCGTGTCGCCTAACGACTACGACAAGGTCGATGCCGACGATTACCTGTTCTCGGAAGACGGCGAGCAGATCTTCTTCCTGATCAAGAGCAAGAAGGACGAGTACTGCTTTACCAACCTGGCCATCGTGCACGTGGATGGCGACTCGGCCGTCTCGTCCAAGCGCTCCATCAAGCGCTACGACTACAGCTCGACCGAGATCTCGCACGTCAGCATCGAAACCGCCGGCACCCTCGACATGGACGTTGAGCTCAAGTTCAGCGCGGGCGACACCGTCTTCAGCATCGACGTCAAGAAGTCCCACATCGAACAACTGAAAGACATCTACAAGGCCCTGATCTCGATCGGCAAGCAGCAGCATAAAGACGCCGTCGGCCGCGAGAACGCCCTGCGTGCACTGGACGCCACCGCCTCCATGTATAAGCTGAACGGCGTGCAGCCAGGCAGCAGCGTTGCCGGCCAGTTCAGCGAGTTGCTGGCTGCGGTGAATACCGCCATCCTGGATACGCACACCAAGCGCGATTTCAGCGATGTCTTCACCAAGTACATCCACAACTGAGAACACCATGCAAGAGTATGTGCGCGTCAAGACAGTGCAGCTGCTGTCGGACGATTGGTATGTCCTGAAAAAGACGACCTTCGACCTGCGCCGGCGCGACGGCCGCTGGCAAACCATGACGCGCGAAACGTACGACCGTGGCAACGGCGCGGTTGCTTTGCTGTACAACCGCGCCCGCCGCACGGTGCTGCTGACGCGCCAGTTCCGCTTTCCGGCCTATGTCAACCAGCACGACGGCTACCTGATCGAGGCGCCAGCCGGCATGCTGGATGATGCGCATCCCGAGGAGCGCATGCACGCCGAGCTGGAAGAGGAAACCGGCCACAAGGTCGCCAGGCTGCACCAGGTGTTCGACGTCTTCATGAGCCCCGGTTCCGTCACCGAGCGGCTGCATTTCTTCGTCGGCGAGTACGATGCCGATTCGCAGGTCGGCAGCGGCGGTGGGCTGGAGCATGAGGGTGAAGATATCGAAGTGATCGAACTCGATGCCGACCAGGCCCTGGCCATGACCGCCAGCGGCGAGATCATGGACGGCAAGACCATCATGCTGCTGCAGTACCTGCACCTGCACTTGCTGCCGCCGCGCAGCATGATGATCCTGATCGCCGGCCCGTACCGTTCCGGCAGCGGCGACGACCCGGCCCGCATGGCGGCCAACGTGGCTGCGATGGAGGCGTATGTGCTGCCCTTGTATGAGCGCGGCCACACGCCGGTGCTGGGCGAGTGGCTGGCGCTGCCTGTGCTGCGCGCCGCCGGGTCGCAAACAGTGGGCGATGCCGTGTACGAGAAAATCTTCCATCCGCATTGCGAGCGCCTGCTGGCGCATTGCCACGCTGTGCTGCGTGTGGGCGGCGCCTCGGCCGGCGCCGATGCCATGGTGGCGCTGGCGCAGCAGCGCGGCCTGCTGGTCTACCGCAGCCTGGATGAAATCCCCGTCGTAACACCATGACCTTGAAGCGCTGTTTCGATCCGGTGGTCGATGACCGTACCCGTCTGCTGGTGCTGGGCAGCCTGCCGGGCGATAAGTCGCTGGCGGTTCAGGAGTATTACGGCAACCGCCAGAACAAATTCTGGGAGCTGGTGGGGGAGGTGATCGGTGCCGACTTGCGCGCCATGTCTTACTCCGCGCGCCTGGCAACCTTGCGCGCGCACGGCATCGGCTTGTGGGATGTGGTGGCGGAGGCGCACCGCAAGGGCAGCCTGGATAGCCAGATCAGGGAGCGTAACGACAATGATCTGCTCGGCCTGCTGGCGCGCCATCCCGGTATCACGGCGATTGCGTTCAATGGCGGGACGGCGGGCCGCCTCGGGCTTAAAGTGCTGGGGGATGCGGCGCTTAACTATCGGATCGTGGCGCTGCCATCGAGTAGCCCGGCACATACGATGCGCTATGCGGACAAAGCCGCGCAGTGGCAGGCGTTGCGCCTGATGTTGGCCGGGGCGGGCGGTGGAATTTCCAATGAGGGGCTTGATGCAGATGAGTGATGGGGGCAATGCGGGTATGGCTGCGCCGGAAAACATGGCTGCGGTGTTGGCTGCGTATGAATGGCGCCGTAACACGGTCGGCCAATCGGGCGGGGCGGTTTATCGTCTTCACGGCAAGGCCGGTGCGCCAGACTTGTTTTTGAAGTCTGGCAAAGGTTTAGTTGCGGATGACATCACTGATGAAATGGCCCGGCTATGCTGGCTAAGCGCTTACCTGCCGGTGCCGGCGCTCGTGCAGTTCACGCGCACCGCAGACGAGGCATGGTTGCTGATGACAGCAATGCCGGGAGAAACTGCTTACCAGATCCTGGCGCATTCGCCCGAACAGCGCAGCGCTGTAGTGGCCGCGATTGCACGGTTCCTGCGCCGGATTCACGCAATCCCAACCAGTGCATGTCCATTTACCAGCAATCATGAGTATCGCCTGGCGCGTGCGCAGGAGCGCCTCAATGCAGGGCTGGTCGATGAAGAGGATTTTGATGACGAGCGGCAGGGTTGGTCGGCAGTGCAGGTATGGGATGCTTTGCAGGCCTTGCTGCCATTAGCGTCCGATCCAGTCGTGACGCACGGCGACTATTCCCTCGATAATATCCTGATCAAAGATGGCGAGGTGGTCGCTTGTATTGATGTGGGAAGGGTTGGCATCGCAGACCGCTACCAGGATATCGCCATTGCCTGGAATTCGCTGGGAGAGTTTGGCGCCTCATTGCAGGAAGAGTTCTTGCAGCAGTATGACGTTCCCAGTTTCGACCGGGAAAAGCTGGACTTCCATTTGATGCTGGACGAATTTTTCTGAGATGGCGTTATGCTGAAATACGTATTCTGTGCGCTTCCGCTTCTATTGTGCGGCACCGCAACGGCACAGATGCCGGTAGATGTCCCGATTGAAACAGCGGGACCGATGGGGCCATTGAAGGGCATGCTGCTGGAGCCAGCGTCTGGCTCCAGGCAAGTTGCCCTCATCATTCCCGGTTCCGGGCCGACTGATCGCGACGGTAACAGTCGGCTCGGGGTCCAGGCATCAACCTATAAACTGCTTGCTCGTGATCTGGCGGCGCAGGGCGTCGCGACCGTGCGGATCGACAAGCGCGGAATGTTCTCCAGTGCGGCCGCCGTGCCGGATGCCAATGCCGTCACCATTGCGGATTATGTCGCTGACGTGCACTCTTGGGTCGGAACGGTCCGTCAACGGACCGGCGCGGCCTGCGTTTGGCTTATCGGTCATAGTGAAGGCGGCTTGGTGGCGATGGCTGCTGCGGAGGCCGGGCCAGGGGTTTGCGGTCTGGTCCTGGTCTCGGCCGCTGGCCGGCCGATGGGAGCGGTGCTTCGCGACCAGATCAAAGCCAATCCTGCCAATGCGCCACTGATGGAGCAAGCCATGTCGGCCATATCATCGCTGGAACAGGGCCGCCGGGTTGATGCGGCCAGCTTGCATCCGGCCTTGCAAGGCTTGTTCGCGCCCCCGGTGCAAGGATTCCTGATCAGCGCCTTCTCTTATGACCCGGCGCGCTTGCTGGCGCGATATCCGAAGCCGGTGATGATTCTCCACGGACAGCGCGATATCCAGGTTGGCGAGCGTGATGCGTATGCGCTCAAGCAAGCCGCTCCCAAAGCGAAGCTTGTGTTGTTGAGCAATGTGAACCACGTACTGAAAGTGGTGGCATCCGACGATGTGCGTGCGAATCTGGCTGCCTATTCCGACCCGGCCCTGCCCCTCGCGCCGGGCGTCGGCAGCGCGATCGCGGAGTTCCTGATGAATGAGGAATAGGGTACGTTCCTATTTCATTAGGACAAATGTTTCCAGAAAAATGGGGTACGTCCCCATTTTTTTTTGATTGCTCACTTTCAAAAATTCCGCTATATTGAACGCAAGTTCTGTATAACGAAATTCGTACAACGAGTTTTGCTTAGCAGTTTAGCATCAAGAGTCGGGTAATCCGACGCCAACCTGCCTACCCGGGCAAGGTGGAAGCCTTTACGGCGATGCGGCCTATTAACGGCAACGAAGCGGGCGCGACATGGTTTGCTCCGAATCGGGCCAAGCTCTCAGGAGAGACCATGACAATCCAAGCGTCCCACATCCCTTCCCAAGACCTTAGCGCCTGGCGCGACCAGTTCCGCCTTACGCATACTTTCCATATCGTGCTCGGTTCGAATGAGCTGACTACGGGTCACCTGGAATCGACCCTGAAAAGCGCCAATGCACATGTCGACAAGTGGGTCATCTCGCGTCGCGGCGGTTGCTACGAGCACTGTATTACCGTCGACGGTATCGGCGACGACTCGGCGCGCGAACTGCGCAAGGAGTTTGCCAGCCTGGATGGCAAGATCAAGGTGCACGTCGAGCATATGGTGCATTTCGGCGCTGAGGCGGCGCACCGCTAAGCTGTCCGCTAAAGGGCTTCGGTGGATGGGCAGGATCAAGTTGGGTTCAGATCGGCGTCGGGGCGGAAGCGGGGAGCTGGGGGCGCGCATCCTGAAGGTTAACCATGCTGGAGAAAACGGGGCAGTCAATATCTATGCTGGACAGATCCTCCTGGCTCGGTTGACGGCGCCGTCGCTGGTGGCTGAACTGTGCGAGTTCAAAGCGCATGAGGAGCGGCATCGGGCGGTGTTCTGGGCCGAGCTGCGACGGCGGCAGCGGCCTCGCTGCCGGAGCTATTGGCTTTGCGGCTTGGGCGGTTTTGTACTGGGTGTGGCGACTGGCGCGCTTGGGCGACAGGCCATCGCGGCGACGACTGTGGCGGTGGAGCGCGTTGTGCTGCGCCATCTGGAGCATCAGCTTATGATGTTGGGTGGGCGGGATAAGGAAGCCTGCGAGGCTATCGCGTCGATCGTGACGGAGGAGCGGCAGCACCATGACCGTTCTGCGTGCCACATTGCGGGGCATGGGCTTTGGTCGAAGGTGCTCTCGCCGCTCGTCGCCGCATCGACGGAGGCGGTGATCTGGGTTGGAATGCGGGTATAGGAGACATAAGAATGCCAGTTGTTCGCGCTTCGCAAAGATATGTTGAAACAACAAAGACGTCGCAGCCTTCTGTTCTGAACCGGGAGGAGTGGATCAGCGAGCCGGGTGGACTGACGCAGTTCGGAGCTTTCATCCATGTCCTGGCGCCCGGCACGCGTTCAAGCATCAAGCATTGGCATGGTTCGGAGGATGAACTGGCTTATGTGCTGGAAGGGGAGCTGACCGTTATCGAGGGCGAGGAGGAGTACCTGCTCGGTCCTGGCGATGCGGCGGCGTTTCCGAAGGGGAGTCCGCTTGGGCACTATCTGTGGAATAAGGGCGCCTTGCCGGTGAAGTGCATGATCGTCGGCACGCGCGCGGAAAAGGACCTGATCACCTATCCTGACCACGACCGGCTTCTGCATCGCGATCGTTCGCAGCCGGATGATGTCTGGACCGATGCCGCCGGCAATCCGGCGGGGAGTCCTTATAAGGAATGGTGGCCTTGAGTGGCTATGCGTGCGCCCGGCCGGAGTGCTTCCAGCTGGTGTAGAGCGTGCGCAGGCAGTTGAGCCATATCACGTTGCAGATGAAGACCGCCAGTACCACGTAGCTGACGCGCTCGACTGACCACCCGTGCAGCGCGGCTGCCATGAGCAGGGCGGGCTGGCCGATGATATTGGCGAAAGCGAGTACGGACAGTGAAAACAGCCAGGCGTCTTTGCGCAACGCCGCCCCACGCTCGTCATCTTCGATGGAGGGTTTGCCCAGGGGCCCATGGGTGTACACCGCCGCAGCTGCCGCACTAAAGGCGCCAACAGTGCCGAACAGCCAGTAGGAAACGGGCAGCATCAGCGTCGCAGCGACCACGCCGGCGGCGGCTGCCATCAACAGCAGCGGCAACCAGCGCATGGGCAGGTGCTGGCGTTGGCCGTCGTCGCCGTGATTCATGTCGTGCTTCACGCGGGCTGGCATGTTGGTCCAGGCAACCAGGACATCCAATCTTTCCAGCATCGATTTGCGCGTGGCGCTCACTCTTCCTCCGTCGCTTGTGGGCAATTTTGCAATTTTATTTTAATTGCACGATAATCGTCATAAAAATATCAACTCGCGAATCCTTTTGGTGTTTTGCCACCTCTTAGGAGGTGCAATCAACCTACTTAGGAGACGTGATGGACGATATGAAATATGCGAAGGACCTGATCGAACTGGCGCCGCTGGAGGCGAAGGCCTTCCTCAACCTGAAAGCGACGGCGGAGCGGGAGGATGGGGCGATTCCGGCCAAGTACCGCGAGCTGGTATCGATCGGGGTGGCGCTGACAACGCAGTGCGGCTATTGCATTGATGTGCATACCAAGAACGCGCTGGAGGCGGGCGCTTCGCGGCAGGAGATTGCGGAGGTGGTGTTTATTGCGGCGGCCCTGCGGGCCGGGGCTGCGGTGGGGCATGGCCTGCAGGCCATGAAAAAGGCCAGCGAAAGCTGGCCTGGGAGCGCTTAACGGTAGAAGGCTTCTACCTTGCCTTTCAGCTTGATCAGCATCGGCTGGCCGCGGCGGTCTTTGGCCGTCGCGTGCTGGACTTTGATCCAGCCTTCGCTGATGCAGTATTCCTCAACGTCAAAGCGCTCTTTGTCGTTGAATTTAATGCCAATGTCGTGCTCGAACACGGCGGCCACGTGGTGCGGGCTGCGTGGGTCGATCGACAGATGGTCCGGGAGGTCAGGGCGGGTAGTATCGTTCATGGGGCAGGATTATACCGGAAGCCGGCTTGCCTTTGATGCCGAATGGCCAGTACGAGTATCGTATCCTGGAGCGAATCATATGCATAAAGAGCAATATAGCCGGTGCGCCCTTGAGAGATAACCAGTTCACGCAAATGGTGTTCCACCGGGCGTCCGACCAGAGGGTGCCGAGCCAGCATGGTAATTGCATCTTCGATCAAGTCCAGTGCCTGCAGTGCCGCTTGCTCAGATTCCAGCATCAGGAAATTGGCAATGCGTTCCAGGTTCGAAAGTGCAGCTGCCGAGTATTTTATTTGCGCCATGGCTTAGCGGGCGGACGCTGGGTATCTTTTTCCTGGAGGCGCTTGCGCAGGTATGCGTGAACATCACCGGCATCGTAGCCGGTGCCCGTTTCGAGCATTTCGGCGCGCGCAGCCAACGCTTCTGCAACAAACTGAGCGCGAATTTCCGTTTGCTCAGTCGCTTGCCTGATCGCTTCAACCATGAAGGCGTGAGTACTCAGGCCAAGTTCTTGTGCGGCAGAGGCGGCCCGCTCCTTCAGCTCTTCCGATAGTTTGATCGATGTAGTGGACATGGTGACTCCTGAATACCTGGTAGCACCATGGTAACACCAACTTACACCGGCCAGGCGCGGTCGATGATGGCGGGGAGGGCGGCGCCGCTGGGCAGGGTGCCGTAGATGCGGCCGTGGGCGTGGTCGAAGCGGCTGCTGATGAAGGCGTCGGCCACGGCCGCCGGGGCGCGCTCGCGCAGCAGGCGGGCCTGGATCAGGGTGGCCAGCAGCTGGGCGTGGCGGCGCGCCTGGGTTTCCTGCAGCACGGGATCGGCGCCGGGCGCCAGCAGGGCGTCGAGGGCGTCCACATGCGGGCGCAGCACGGCGTCGCCGGCGCAGCCTTGGCGCAGGTCGTCGCGCAGGGCCAGCATGGCTTCCGGTTCGCGCGCGATGGCGCGCAGCAGGTCGAGCGCCATGACGTTGCCGGAGCCTTCCCAGATCGAGAGCACCGGCGTTTCGCGGTACAGGCGGCCCATCGGGCCTTCGTCCATGTAGCCGTTGCCGCCGAAGACTTCCATCGCTTCGGCCGACAGTTCGATCGAGCGTTTGGTGGTCCACAGCTTGCCGGCCGGGGTGACGATGCGCTGGTAGGCGCGTTCCAGCGGGCTGTCGTCGCGCTCGAAGGCTGCGGCCATGCGCAGCATGAGCTGGGTGGCGGCTTCGCTTTCGAGCGCCATGTCGGCCAGTACGTTCTGCATCAGGGGCTGCTCGACCAGGCGTTTGCCGAAGGCGTGGCGCTGGCGCGCGTGGTGGATGGCTTGCGTCACGCATTGGCGCATCAGGCTGGCCGCGCCCATCACGCAGTTCAGGCGCGTGATATTGGCCATTTCGATGATGGTGGGGATGCCGCGTCCTTCCTTGCCGATCATGCGGCCCCAGGCGCCGTGGAATTCCACTTCGCTGCTGGCGTTGGAGCGGTTGCCGATCTTCTCTTTCAGGCGCTGGATCTGCACGGCGTTCTTGCTGCCGTCGGGCCGGTAGCGCGGCACGAAGAAGCAGGACAGGCCGCCTGCGGTGCGCGCCAGCACCAGGTGGGCGTCGCACATGGGGGCGGAGAAGAACCATTTGTGGCCGGTCAGCTGGTAGCCGCCTGCCACTGGTTCGGCGCGCGTGGTGTTGGTGCGCAGGTCGGAGCCGCCCTGCTTTTCGGTCATGCCCATGCCGACCAGGATCGAGTCTTTTTGCTCGAGCGGGATGTCGCGCGGATCGTAGCGGCGCGAGAACAGCTTGGGCGCGAGGGCGTCGAACAGTTCGGGTTCCTGGCGCAGCACGGGAACGCAGGCCAGCGTCATCGAGTGCGGGCACTGGCTGCCGGATTCGACCTGGTGGTGCATGGAGAAGGCGGCGGCGTAGGCGGTCCAGGCGCAGGGACGGTGGTCGGAGTAGGGCTGGGTGATCATGCCGTGCTCGCGCGCCATGCGCATCATGCCGTGCCAGGATGGGTGGAATTCGACGCGGTCGATGCGGCGGCCCTGGCGGTCGAAGGTGTGCAGTTCGGGTTTGTGATGGTTGGCTTCTTCGGCCATGCGGATGGTGGCTTCGCTGCCCAGCAGGGCGCCGTAGGCTTGCAGCTCTGCTTCGTGCATGCCGGCGCCGGCGCGGCGCACGCCTTCCTGCAGGGCGAGGTCGGTGGTGTAGAGGTTGTAGCCGGTCAGTTCGCGGGTCAGGTTGTCCATCTTGCCTCCTTGATTATTGTGCAAGAAAGTGTAATGCTCGGCGCTTTCCCTGGTGTTCGGATTTTGACCATGCAGGCATCACTTCCCGCCGCGCCGAAGCGGCGAAAACCGACGCAGTCGCGCGCGCGTGCCACAGCGCGGGCTATTGAGCAGGCTTTTGTGCAGCTGCTGGTGGAGAAGGGCTATGCGCAGGTGACGATCCGCCAGGTGCTGGCGCTGGCCGGCGTGGGCACGGGCAGCTTTTATGAATACTTCGCCAGCAAGGAGGCGCTGGCGGCGCTTTGCATCCGCCAGCGGGTGCGGGCGATTGCGGATGCGCTGCAGGCGGCCGTGCAGGCCTGCGCCGGGCTGCCATTGCCGGAGCGGGTGGATGCGTTGCTGGCGGCGCAGTTGCAGGCGCCGCTGGCGGAACCCGAACAGTGGGCGGCGCTGTTCCACCTGGAGCGGCAGGTTTCGCAGCCGAAGGCGTTCCGCGAGCTGTACCGGGAATTCGTGGCGTTGTGGGAGCGCGGGCTGGATGGCGCGGACTGGCCTTCCGGCGTGGCGCTGGGGGATGCGGCGTTCGCGGCGCATTCGATTGCGTACAGCCTGGTCTCGCAGACTTTGATGGCGCGCTGCGAGCGGCCGGAGGCGGCGGCCTTGCGGGCGCTGGTGCGGCAGGCTGTGCATGGGTATTTGTCGGTGGTGGCGCCGCGCGCTTATCGCGGGTGCCTGAGCTTTTAAGGAGTCGGGGATGGCGAGCAGGAGGCAGGTGTTGGCATGGTCGGCGGGCGCGTTCGCGGCTGGCGTGGCGGGTGTCGCCGGTGTCGCGCAGGCGGCGGGCAAGGCGCAGGTCGAGGCGCAGGTCGCGGCAACGGCGGCTGCGCCGCTGGTGATCGGCGAGACGTTCACGATGGCGTCGAAGGTGCTGGGCGAGACGCGCCGCATCAATGTGTATGCGGCGCGCGCCTGGGACGTGAAGCCGGATGCGCCGCTGCCGGTGCTGTTCATGCTTGACGGCGGCGTGGCGGAGGACTTCGTGCACACGGCAGGCTTGCTGCAGGTGTCGGTGGCCAACCTGACCATGCGTTCGTTCATGCTGGTGGGGATCGAGAACACGGTGCGCCGGCGCGACATGACGGCGCCGACCGAGAATGCGGAGGACAAGAAGATTGCCCCGGTGGTGGGCGGTTCTGCGGCCTTCCGCCAGTTCATCCGCGAGGAGCTGATGCCGCTGGTGAAAGCGCGCTACAACACCACCGGCGAAACGGCGCTGATCGGCGAATCGCTGGCCGGCATGTTCGTGCTGGAGACCTTCCTGCACGCGCCGGAGATGTTCGATACCTTCATCGCCATCGATCCCACGCTGTGGTGGAACAACCGCCACCTGCTGAAAACGGCGGGCGGCCTGCTGGGCGCGCGCAAGCGGCTGGACAAGACGCTGTTCGTGGCCACCAGCGGCGAGAAGGGCCAGCCGGAGCTGGCGCGACAGCTGGAAGGCGCGTTGTCGGGCGTGAAGGTGGAGGGCTTGCGCTGGCACTTGGCGCCGATGCTGGACGAGAGCCATATGACCATCGGCCACCCGGGCGCCATGCGCGCTTTCCGCACGGTGTTCAAGCCGTCCGCATGAACTGCGCTTGCAGGAAGCTGGCGATCTTCTGCTGCGTGGTGGGCAGGTAGGGAATGTTCAGGTGGTCGGAGTCGGGGATGATCTCGTCGTGGTGCAGGCAGGCCAGCTTGCTCACCAGCGCATTGGTGTGCGAATGCGGCACGATATCGTCGCTGGCGGCGCGCAGCACGTAGGTGGGGGCGGCCAGCTGGGTGGCGTGCTTGACCGATTCGAAGCGGTGCTGCAGCAGCATGGAGACCGGCAGCCCAGGGAAGCGGCGCTGCGCCAGCGCCAGGATCGAGTCGTAGGGCGTGATCAGCACCGTCGCCTGCACCCGGCGCTGCATGGCCACCTGCACCGCCACGCCGGAGCCCAGGCTGCGGCCGACCACGGCCACGCGGGTCGGGTCGACCTTGTGGTGCTTGCACATCCAGTCCACCTGCATGCAGGCGTCGGCCACCAGCAGGTTCTCGCCCGGTTCGCCGTGCGATTCGCCATAGCCGCGGTAGTTCAGGGCCAGCACCGCCATGCCGGGGAACAGGTTGCCGGCGTCGCGCACCAGCCAGGACACTTCTTCCGAGCGGCCGCCGAAGTACACCACGGCGGGACGCACGCCCGGCTCGCGCGGCGTCATCAGCCAGCCCGCCAGGCGCGTGCCGTCGCCGCCGCGCAGCACGATGGCGCGCGTGCGGTGGCCGCTGCTGCGCGGTTTTTCAACCTCGCGCTTGATGGTGGGATTGAACAGCAACTTGCGTTGGCCGGCCATCAGCAGGGCCGTCAGTCCGGCCCATGCGAAGCCAATAGCACCCGCAGCGGCTGCCATTTTGCGTGAATTGCTCATGTGTTCTAGTATGCTCCCAATGCTGAGCAAACTGCGTTAAGCAACGCACCAATGTCCGATTGCGGCAACACACTTATAAGGATAACCATGCCCACCATTGATCCGCGTGTCGATGCATACATCGCCAACTCCGCCGAGTTCGCGCAGCCAGTGCTGGCGTACTTGCGCGCGGTGATCCACGCCGCTTGCCCGGAGGTGAAGGAAACCATCAAGTGGAGCATGCCGAACTTCGAATACCATGGCTTGCTATGCAACTTTGCCAGCTTCAAGCAGCATTGCGCGTTCGGCTTCTGGAAGGGCGAACTGCTGCTGGCGGCGCAGGATGACAAGGGCAAGGAGGCGATGGGCCAGTTCGGCCGCATTACATCGGTGAAGGACTTGCCATCGAAGAAAGTGCTGACGGCCTATATCAGGAAGGCCATGCAGCTGAATGAGGAAGGCGTGAAGGTCGCGCGGCCCAAGGCGGCGCCGCGCGAGCTGCTGGTGCCGGACTATTTCATCGCGGCGCTGGAAGGCAACCCGGCCGCGTATGAGGTCTTCTACGGCTTTTCAACCAGCGCCAAGCGCGATTACTGCGACTGGCTGACCGAGGCCAAGACCGAGGCCACGCGCAACAAGCGCATGGCCCAGGCGCTGGAGTGGATCGCCGAGGGCAAGAAGCGGCACTGGAAGTACGAGAGCTGCTAAGCGCCCGCGGCGGACTCCTTACGGCATCACCATCAGCTGCAGGCCGGAGGCGCTGCCCGGCGCGCGGTAGACGCGCTGGGTGGCTTTGACGAAATCTTCCGGCTTGGCCTTGGGGATGCTGGTGAAGGTCTGCGGGTTCAGGTCCACCAGCGGGAACCAGCTGCTCTGCACATGCACCATGATGCGGTGGCCGCGGCGGAAGGTGTGCTGCACATCGCCCAGCTGGTAGCTGATCGGCTCCACTTTGCCGGGCACGAAGGGCTCGGGCTTTTCAAAGCTGTTGCGGAACTTGCCGCGCAGCGGGTTGCCGCGCACCAGCTGCTGGTAGCCGCCCATCTGCACCGCAGGCGGCGCCACGTCGCGCGACGGGGCTTCCTCCTTGTCCTGCGGGTAGTCGGCCGGGTAGACGTCGATCAGCTTGACCACGAAGTCGCTGTCGGTGCCGGTGGTGGAGACGAACAGTTTCGGCGTCACCGGGCCGGCGATGGTCACGTCTTCTTCCAGCACCTCGCTCTGGTACACCAGCACATCCGGGCGGCTGGAGGCGAAGCGCTGGTCCGACACCATGTATTCGCGCGGCACGCCGGTGGCCGGGTAGCCGATGAAGGGCACCGGCTTGCGCGGGTCGCTCACGTATTCATCGAAGGCGTTGGCTTGCGCCGGCTGCTGCCAGGTCAGGGTGCCGTTCGGGCCCAGGTACAGCATTTTCGCCTTGGCTGGCGCTGGCGGCCAGGCGCTGTACTGGCGCCACACATTGGTGCCGGTCTCGAAGGTGTTGACGGCGGCAATCGGCTGCGCCGGTTTCACGCCTTTCAGCTGCTCTTCGAAGAAGGGGAACAGCAGCTTCTTGTTGAAATGCTCGCTGGTCTTGCTGTCGAACTTCACGTGGCCCAGGCGCTTGCCGTCGCCGCCGGCCCAGCCGCCATGCACCCATGGCCCGACCACCAGGCCATTGAAGATGCCGGGATTGTGCTTGCCGATGGCGCGGTAGGTGGCGAAGGGGCCGGCCGGGTCTTCCGCGTCGAACCAGCCGCCCACCGTCAGCACGGCGGGTTTCACGTTCTTCAGGTGCGGCGCCAGGTTGCGCGACTTCCAGAATTCGTCGTAGGTGTCGTGCTCGATGGTCGGCTTGAGGTAGGCCTGCTGCTTCGGTTCCAGGCCGCCCAGGATGTTCGACAGCGTCAGGCGCTGCAGGAAGTAGTCGTAGCCGCTGGTGGTGCCGTAGTCGAAATCGCTCCAGGTCTTGGGCAGCGGGGTCGGGTTCTTTTCTTCGGTGAAGGCGGCGTAGAAGTCGAAGTTGGCCGCCAGCATGAAGGCGCCGCCGTGGTAGGAGTCGTCGCCCATGTACAGGTCGGTGATCGGCGCCTGCGGCGAGGCGGCCTTGATCGCCGGGTGCGAATCGATGATGCTGGCCGAGGTGTAGAAGCCGGGGTAGCTGATGCCGTAGATGCCGACCTTGCCGTTATGGTTGGCCACGTGCTTGAGCAGCCATTCGACGGTGTCGTGCATGTCGCGGCTCTCGTTGCCTTCGCCCGCTGCCAGGTCCTTCCGGGCGTGCGGCGTCATCTCCTGCCATTTGCCTTCCGACATATAGCGGCCGCGCACGTCCTGCCGCACGAAGATGTAGCCGGCCTCGCTGAAGTCGGCCGAGGGGCCGAGGCGGCGCGGGTAGAAGTCCACCCCGTAGCGCAGCTGGCCGTCGACGTTGACGCCGGCGCTGTAGGGCGTGCGTTCGACCAGGAAGGGGTAGGTCTTGCTGCTGTCCTTCGGCACGTAGACCGAGGTGAACAGGCGCACGCCGTCGCGCATCGGGATGCGGAATTCGTACTTGGTGTAGGCGGAGCGCAGGTCCTGCTTGTCGTCAGGCGCCGCGTGGGCGGCGCCTGCAAAGGCCAGTGCGAGGGAAAGGGTGAGGGGAGCGAGTTTAGCCAGCATGGTCCTTGGTCTGGTTATTTAGAAGCCTTGTCGAAGACGGGCCCGCGATTCGTACAGGCGCAGGTTGGCCAGCTTGCCGGCGTAGATCGCGGTTTCACTGCGCGTGGTGCTGTTGTTCAGGGCCAGCGACATATGCTTGTCGGCCTCCTTCAGGTTGCCCAGGGCGAAAGCGGCCTTGGCCAGCCAGAAGTGGAACTCGTGGTAGTAGGGCGCGCGCTGCACTTCGCGCACGAACATGGCGCGCGCCTTCTTGTAGTCGCCGTCGTTCATGGCCTGCTGGCCCAGGTTGAAGAAGTAGAACGGCGGGTACGGTTCCAGGCGCGCCAGTTCGGCCTTGAGCTGGGCCGACTCGTCGTTCTTGCCCTGGGCGGCCGTCACTTCCGACAGGTTGAACAGGACCACGGTATTGCGCGCGTCGTGGCTGCGCGCAAAGCGCAGTGCCTTCTCGGCGCGCTCCAGGTCGCCGCGCCGCTGGTAGACGGTGGCCAGCGTGTTGTAGCCCATCAGGAAGGTGTTGTCATGCTCGATGGCGGCGCGCGCCCACCAGTAGGCTTCGTCCAGCTTGCCCTGCACCATGGATTCCGCGGCGCGGTTGTTCATGAACAGGGCGACGATGGTCTGTTCGGGAATGACTTCGGTCGGCATCTTCTCGGCGTCCGGCGGCGGCAGGAAGTCGATGGTGATGAACTGGTTCATGTCGAAGGCGTTCTGCGCCTGGGTGGTGGTGCGGCCCAGCACCAGGTTGACGTGGCCGCTGCTGAAATAGAGCGAGCCGGCGCGGCTCCAGGTGTCTTCGCTGGTGATGCGCTGGAACTGCACGTCCAGCCCCAGCTCGCGCGCGAAGGCGGCGGTCATGATGACCAGCGACAGGCAGTTGCCGGAGCGCGCTTCGAAGGCCTGGGCGGCGGTGCGCGTCATCTCCGAGTCGTATTCCAGGCGCAGCTGGTCGCGCTGGTAGAGGGCGTCGAACAGCGCTTCATGCAGCTTGGCCGAGGGGCGGCGGGTGCGCCGGATCTTGTCGGCGTAGCTTTTCATCTCCGGCGTGAGCGCTATGATCTGCTCCGCCGTGGCGATGGTGTCCGGCTTGTGGAATGCGCTGTCGTTGAACAGCGTGCGGTCGGCTGCAATGACCGGCGCCTTGGGCGCGCTCGCGCAGCCGGCCAGCAATGCAGCAAAAATCAACGTTGACAGTAGTTTCATGGCGGCGTCTCCTCCCCCTATATGAAACTAGTATGTGCGCGTCTCAGGGGGCTGTCAATTCAACCGTAATGTCCTCGATGCCGAGGGTGGCGAGGGCATCGCGCAGGTCTTCGATCTGCGCTTCCACGTCGTCGCCGACGTCGAGGCGGCGGTCAGCGTGCGCCAGTTCGCCGGCGCTGCCGAGCAGCTGCACGCCAAGCGCGGCGTCATCCTCGGCCTCCACCAGCGTGATGACGGCGCGGCCGCCGCCATGGCTGTCCAGCGCGGCGCCGAAATCGGCCATCATGGCCAGCAGCCAGTGCTCCGCGCGGCCCTGCTGCAGGGCTCCGTAGAACAGGTCCTGGTAGAGGAAGTTCAGGCGCAGGGCCGGTGCCTGGGCGGCGCCAGCCAGGCAGCGCTGCACCAGCGGTGCGGCCGACACGGTCCAGTCCTGGTAGCGCTGCATGCGCGCCTCGAACCAGGCGTCCTGCTTCTTGCCGGGCGGCGGCACGGCGTAGAACGGGTCGTCGGCGCGCTTCAGGGCAAAGCCGAGCAGGAAGCGCAGTTCGACCGCTTCATCGTCGGCGCCGAAGTGGGACGGCTGCCAGCCGCCGATACTGCGCAAGAGGGCGGGCGCGTCGGCCACCTTCTTGTCCATCAGAGCCGCTGCCGCTTCATGCACCATGGCGTTCAGCTGGCTGGGGCGGATGGCGTCCATCTCGGCCAGGTCGTAGGCGTGCTGCACCAGCACCACCTTGGCGTGCGGGCCTTCCAGGCCGGCGCTGGTGAAGCTGGCCAGCAGGGCGGCGTAGGCTTCCTCGTCCTGGAAGCCGTCCGCTTCGCGCAGGCCGCCCTGGCTGTGCACGAAGACGGGGATGGCGAAGGCATTGATTTCCAGTTCCGGGCCGTCGCCCTTGCGCAGCAGGACGGTGCCGGCGTCCTCCTCCACCGCCTCCTTCAGCAGGCGGTAGGCGTCCACATCCTCGCCGCGCGCCAGTTCCAGCGCGCCCAGCAGCACGGCATCCTTGCCGTGGCGCAGGTGGCGCCGCACGGCATGGCGCAGGTCGGGCTCCTGCGCCAGCGCGAGGCTGCACAGTTCCTGGCTCAGGGTCTCGTCTTTGTCGGCGGTGGGAGTGGGGCGGGGGGCTGGGCGCTTGTTCTTTTGCATTCGGCTCAGGGGAAATCAGGGTTCAGTGTTCAATGTGGAAGGTTTCGTGCAGCTCGTCCAGCAGGTCGGCGGTTTCATCCTCGTTCATGCCGAGGTGGCGGCAGGCCGCGGCGCCGCCTTTTTCCCACTCGAGCGAGGCGCTGTTGCCGTGGTAGCGCTGGATCGCGCGCTCGGCCAGCACGGCGGCCGAGACCAGCGAACGGATCGCGTCGTCGGTGGCGTCGTCGCTCAGCACTTCATAGTCGTGGTGGTGCAGGATGGCCCACGACACGTCGGGCGACAGGCCCCAGTTGCGCGCCAGCAGGCAGCCGATCGCGGCATGGTTGGTGGTGTGGCGCGCGTCTTCGATTTCCGTGAATTTGCGGCTGGCGTCCGCATTGCACAGGGCCAGGGTCTGGTCGTAGTCGGCAAAGCGCTCCATCAGGATCGGCAGGCCGATGTCGCAGAACAGGCCGAAGGTGTGGGCGATGTCGGGCGGCGCCAGGCGCAGCTTGCGCGAAATGAAGACCAGGGCCTGGGCGCGGCAGGACGACACTTCCCAGAACTGGTTGAGGGCAGCGTTGCCGCCGCCCACCGCTTCGCGCACCAGGATGCCGGTCAGCATGGCGGCGCACTGGTTGATGCCGAGGAAGTTGATGGCCTGCTCGACCGACTTGGCCTTGCGCGCGGCGCCGTAGAACGGCGAGTTGGCCAGCTTGAGCAGGGCGCCCGACATGCCGACGTCGTTGCCGATAATGCGCGCGATGGCGCGCGGCGACGGGTCTTCCTGCGCCAGTTCGCGCTGCAGGTCGACCAGCAGGCTGGGACGCGGGGGGATGCGGATGGAGCGCAACAGCGCGTCTTCTGCGGTCGTATTGTCTGCCGGGAGCCGGGCTGCTGCTGTTGTCATTTTGCTTCGTGGGTTGATCTGCTGAGGCGGGCTCCGCCATTATCGCCTGTTTTTCGGGGCTTTGCCCGGGGCACGGGTGAGTTTTTTTTCATGCCGAAATGGCAGCATTGCTACAATCGGTAGCATGTCTTCCCACATCCTGGCCGGAATCGATTTCAGCGCCCCCTCGCCGCAGGTGGCGCGGCGCCTGATCGGCGTGACCTTGCTCGTCAATGGCGTGGGCGGCCGCATTGTCGAGGTGGAGGCGTACGACCGCGAAGACCCGGCCTCGCATAGCTTTTCCGGCAAGACGGCGCGCAACTTTGCCATGTTTGGCGCGCCGGCCCACGCCTATGTCTACCTGTCGCACGGCATCCACTGGTGCCTGAACTTCGTCTGCCGCGAGGAGGGGCACGGGGCCGGGGTGCTGATCCGCGCGCTGGAGCCGCTGGTGGGCCTGGAGCAGATGGCGGCGCGGCGCGGGCTGGCCGAGCCGCGCCTGCTGTGTTCCGGGCCGGGCCGGCTGGCGCAGGCGCTCGGCGTGACGCGCGAGTACAACGCCCTGGCGCTGGGCGCGGCGCCGTTTGAACTGCTGCCGCGCAAGGGGCGGGTGGCGCTGGCGGTCGGGCCGCGCATCGGCATTTCCAAGGCGGTCGAGGTGCCGTGGCGCTTTGGCCTGGCCGGTTCGCCTTACCTCAGCCGTCCGTTCCGCTAGCGCCGCCGCGCGCCGCGCCGCGCCCG